>JBHPGW010000028.1:0-35370 GCA_042569785.1 Planctomycetota bacterium
GAGACGATCTGGATAGGAGTTCATGACGATGTGGGAGAAATATATCTTGCAGAAATTACCAATGACCTTACTACGGTAGGTGAATGGACCGGCAATACCGTTATATATAGCCCGCCTATTATCAGTGCCACAGGTTGGAGTTATTATTACAAAGAAACCCACGAAATATGGAGCGGGCACTTTTTTGGTGAGGACCCCGGCATAGGCGGTGCTGTCGAGTTTCGTGGTTTAACTGGGGGAGAGGTTTGCTTTGGTCTTAACCTGGCACCTGTGGCACTTGATGATGTTTTTACGCTCAATGTAACCCCCGAACCCGCAACAGTTCTACTTCTCAGCCTCGGCAGTTTAGCTTTACTAAAATACCGCAATAAAAAAGGCGGTTCTAAAAAAATAATAGAAAAACATTGACAGATGACCTCATAGCAGAAGTGTCCTGTATATGTATTAAATGTTATTGTTTTTTATAGAGGAGCGGATAAATGAAGAGTCAACTGTTGGCATTAATGTTGGTTTTGCTTTTGGCTTGTGCGGCTGACGCGGCATTGAGCTTTGTTGTAGGAGATGGTACAACTTTTACAGATCCGGGTGATGAGTTTACGATCGATATTGGCGAGACGATCTGGATAGGAGTTCATGACGATGTGGGAGAAATGTATTTTGCAGAAATTACCAATAGCCTTACAACAATAGGTGAATGGACCGGCGATAGTATAGCTTATAGCCCGCCAACCGTCAGTACTGCTAAAGGTTGGAGTTATTATTACAGAGAAACCAACGAAATATGGAGCGGGTATTTTATTGATGAAGATTCAGTTGAGACTCCATTGCCGGGCATAGGTGGTGCCGTCGAGTTTCGTGGTTTAACTGAGGGAGAGGTTTTGTTTTGTCTTAACCTGACACCTGGGACAATTGATGATGTTTTTACGCTCAATGTAGTCCCCGAACCCGCAACAGTTCTACTTCTCAGCCTCGGCAGTTTAGCTTTACTAAAATACCGCAATAAAAAAGGCGGTTCAAAAAAATATTAGAAAAACATTGACAGATGACCTCATAGCAGAAGTGTCCTGTATATGTATTAAATGTTATTATTTTTTATAAAGGAGCGGATAAATGAAGAGTCAACTGTTGGCATTAATATTAATTTTGGTTATGGCTTGTGCTGCTGAGGCAGCATTGAGCTTTGTTGTAGGAGATGGTACAACTTTTATAGATCCCGGCGATGAATTTACGATCGATATTGGCGAGACGATCTGGATAGGAGTTCATGATGATGTAGGAGAAATGTATCTTGCAGAAATTACCAATGACCTTACAACAATAGGTGAATGGACCGGTAATAGTATAGTTTATAGCCCGCCAACTGTTAGCACTGTTCCAGGTTGGAGCTATCTTGAAAATCAGTTCTTCGTAGAATGGTGGTACGGGGGTTTTATTGATGAAGATTCAACTGAAACCCCATTGCCGGGAATAGGCGGTGCCGTCGAGTTTCGTGGTTTAACTGAGGGAGAGGTTTGGTTTTGTCTTAACCTGACACCTGGGACAATTGATGATGAGCTTCTTCTCCATGTAACTCCCGAACCCGCCTCAATTTTGCTGGTGGGGTTTGGTTTGGTGGGTTTGATCAGAAGCCGGAAAGTTTGATCTCAGGAATGTTTTTATATTTTTATAACATTTTTTTGAAAGGGCGGAAAAATGAAGAAGAAGGAAAAAACTATAATTCAGAATACAGGAGACAGGAAACAGGATATACGAGCCACGAGATTGCATTTGTTGGTTATCTTTGTTTGCCTGGTGTTTGTTGGCTTAGCCAATGGAGATATAATTACTGTCGATGATGATGGGCCGGCGGATTTTAATAATATTCAGGCGGCGATTAATGACTCAAATGATGGTGATATTGTAGAAGTTCAGCAGGGGATATATACCGGTGATGGTAATCGCGATATAGATTTTATGGGAAAGGCAATTACCATTCGCGGTACAGAGCCGAATAATCCCGATGTAGTAGCAACGACGATTATTGACTGTAATGGTACAGAAGCCGAACCTCATCGAGGGTTTTATTTTCATAACGGTGAAGATGGCAATTCGGTTTTGGCAGGGTTAACCATTACCAACGGTTACGCTCCTGTAAGGATAATCGATGACTATTATGAATTTAGGGTTGGCGGCGGCATATACTGTGATGATTCGAGTCCTACGATAACTAACTGTCGCATCATCGGTAATTATGCAGGTGGTGAAGGGGGTGGAATCGGTTGTGAATATAGTAATTCTATGATTACCAACTGCGAAATTAGCAACAACATCGGTGAGTGGGGCGGTGGAATCGTATGTGGTTGGGGAAGTCCTATAATAGTCAATTGTGAAATCACAGGCAATTCGGGTGTATACGGAGGTGGGATATTCTATGGTAGTTCAAATCTTACAATTAATAACTGTCGTATTATCGCCAATTCTGCAGTGGATAATGGCGGTGGAATCAGTTATCAGAATAGTAATTCTGTGATTACCAACTGCGAAATTAGCAACAACCTTAGTAATTGGGGCGGTGGAATCAGTTCCGACAATGGAAATTCTATAATAGTCAATTGTAAAATAAATAACAACATTAGTAGGGGTAGTGGGTGGCAGTGGCAGGGTGATGGCGGCGGTATACATAGTTCTTCTAATGACGGTGTTTATCTGATTTCAAATAGTGTAATCAGTGGCAACATATCTTGGGGCCAGGGCGGTGGCATTTACAGTTATGGCGGTGGCATTATGATATCTAATTGTACTATAACCGGTAACAGGACTGTTAACAATGATCCTTATTATGAGGCTGGTGATGGAATTTTTTTCCTGAACAGTAAACTTGTTATTACCAATTCTATTGTCTGGGGTAATGGTGATTCTGAAATTTGGGCAGAGATGATAATACGCCCTCCATTGTACTTTTTTGAAACTGTGTCATACAACAACATAAAAGGTGGTTATCAAACTCCAAGTCCTGGTTACCAGGGAATTGGCAATATTGATGTTGATCCTTGTTTTGTTGACCCGGGGTACTGGGATGCTAATGGTACGCCAGAAGATGTAAATGATGATTTCTGGGTTGATGGTGATTATCATTTGAAGAGTCAAGGGTGGTATTGGGATGGCCAACGTCAGCGATGGGATTATGATGATGTTACGAGCAGATGTATCGATGCCGGTAATCCGGGTTCTCCTTTAGGTGACGAATTGCTTTCTGTGCCGGATGATCCTAATAATGATTGGGGCGAGAATCTGCGTATAAATATGGGTGCCTATGGCGGAACGGCGGAGGCTTCTATGGGGCCTTATGATTGGGCATTGTTAGGTGATTTGACAAATGATGGAACTATAGATTATACGGATTTGGCTGGGCAGATGCAAGATTGGCTGACAACTGCAAGCGAACAGCCGGGCGATTTGAACCGTGATGGGATAGTGAATATGGCGGACTTTGCCCTTCTGGCTACGGATTGGCTTGCAAAAACAAGCTGGTATGAGCCGCCTATTGTGCTTGAAATTTATTCTGACGGTTGGGGTACTCTTCTGGATACGATTACGATGCGAGAAGAGGGAGAGATCACCATCTCCGTTGAAGAAGAAAACCCATATGGTGATCCTCCAAGATATTATATTTATGCTTCCAGGCAAGGCTATTCCACCGAAGTTTACTACTGTGAAAAGGGCGATACCATTGATGTAGACCTAGACAAGATTATCCCCGGCAACTTCAATGGCGTAATTTTTATGACTCAAACCTGGTTTTCAGACATTTATCTTGAAAATACGGATGTAAACGTTTTGGATGGTAATACGCCTGGAAGTACTGTTGTGTATCAGTTCCAGACCGACGAACAAGGGAGATTTGCGATAGATCCGTTGCCACCAGGTACTTATTATTTTGAGTTTATGTTTGATGAACTTTATTTGGAGGAAGTAGATATTCAAGGCCAATACCAGGACTTTTTCTTTCCTGCCCCTATAATGGTGCTGAAGCCGAATATTTATATGTATCCGGAAGAAACAGCAGATATGGATGTAGATATTGTTTTTCCGCATGGCGGGCGGGTTATAGCATCCAACCCCGAATATGGTAATGGCTGGCATGTAACAGTAGAGCCTAATGGAATTATTGATGGGCAGTATGATTTCCTTTTCTATGAAAGTTTGCAGCCGGACTATGGACAATATGAAGCCGGCTGGGTGGTTGCGCAGGAGCAACTGGAAGATTTCTTTAGAAATAATATGGTCCTGACAGGCTTTAATCAAAAGGAGATAGATGATTTTATAGAGTACTGGATACCGCGTCTTACAGAATATCCCTGCTATGCAATATACCCGCAGTATAACGACGAGCTTGAAGAAATGATAAGGCTTGAGTTCTCTGAGCAACCGGCAAACCTCATCAGGCTTATTTACTCCGTGAGGGGCTTGGAAACCAATAACCTCAGTTTACAGGAGCCGGTTGTGCCTCCATTCAGCCGAGAAGACTTCACGGTGACTGAGTGGGGCGTTATTCTGAAATAGTAGATTAGATCGGAGTGAAAAAACTAAAAAATAGGGACGGTTGGGGAGGGAATAATGAATTTTGAAGTGACAATCCCCTGCAGTGCAGGGGGCTAAAAGGTTTGTGGGTTTAGTAGGTTTTTTGCGATTTTGGCGGTTTTTTTTGCGGCTGATGATTTTGCTAATGGGGTTGTTAGGCGGATCAGATCCGTTGAGGTTTGGGTTAGGGTGGTTCGGTTTTCTAACAATTTTTCAATAGTATTTACTATGGGGTCTATGGATTTAAAATACGGCATGAATTCGGGGACCAACTGGCAGCCGGCCAATATGTTTACCAGTGACAGGAAATTTGTTTTAATGAGCCACCATCCGAGTAGGTGCCAAACTAATCTGCTTGACTGGTACATAATGACCATTGGACAGCCGGCGGCGGCGACCTGAAGTGTTGCGCTTCCGCTTGCTACGATCGTAAAGTCGGCGTTGCGTGCTGCCAGAGGCACTGATCCTATAGCGTAATTACACTTAAAGCCTATCATTTCCAGTGACCTTAGTTTTTCTTTTCTTTTTTGATCTACGGCAACGGTTGTGAAAGTGATCCGTGGATATTTTTTCTTCAGCCTTTTGCCGATCAGCTGCATTGGTTTCCATAGTGAATCGATCTCTGCGGTTCTTGAGCCTGGCATAATGGCGATGTGTGCGGAGCTGGGGTCGAAGTTGGTGTAGTCTTTTTTGTATTGTTCGATATTTTGCAGGCCATCGAGCAGTGGATTTCCAACGAAGGTAGTGTCGACGGCTCTTTGGGTGAACCATTGCTGCTCGAACGGGAGTATGCAGCAGAGCTTGTCGCAGCACTTTCTCAGTTTCCTTATGCGCCATGGCGCCCATGCCCATAGCTGGGGCGCGACGTAGAATAGTGTTTTGATGTTTTGTTTTTTTGCGGCCTTCGCGATGTGAAAGTTGAAAGCGGGGGAATCGCAGAGAATAACGAGGTCGGGTTTTTGGGTCCTTAGAAGGCGTTTGATCTTTATAATGAGTTTTAGAAAGTATCCTGCCTGGGCAAAGGCCTTGTGTGCCATTGCGGCTTTTTGTACGGAGTTTGCCAGAAGTTCGCAGCCAGCCTCGGCCATTTTGGGGCCGCCAACGCCGGTGAATTCTACGTCCGGGTCAGCCTCTCGGATGGCGTTTATCAGGCCTGCACAGTGACTGTCACCGCTCGGCTCGGCGGCACTTATGAAAATTCGATATGGTTTTTGCGTTTGTGTCATGGGCTTTTAAAAACCATTTTACCACGAATTTACACAAATTTACACGAATTTTTTTTGTGAGTTTTTTTTGTGTGTTTTTTTCCCATCGCTTGCGCTCAGGGCTCTTTTTGGGTGTGTTTTGAAGAAAATAGTTGCTTATTTTTGTTTTTGGTGTTAAAATGGGGGGAGTTAGTTAGAGGAGGTTTTTTTGATGTTAGATAGGTCAAAAGACAATGACAGAATTGATTTTGATGCGGATCTTTTGGGGGATGATTCCGGGGATGATGATACAGTCGCAATCCCAATAGAAAGTATCGAGCCTGCAAAGCGACTGCCTAAACCGATAAAAAAAACCGATGGTATCGCTAAGGTGATCAATCATCAGATAGGTCCGGCTGAAAAGGCAGATGTATCTGCGGGCGGTGAGCAGAAGGTTTCTATACCGCAATTCGACCTTGCTGAACAAATAATGGCAGAGCATCGCAAAAGTACTGCGACGAAGCGAAAATCGCCTGGTCAGAAGAGCGAGGCTAAAGAGCCGGCGATCCGAATCAAGGAATTTAGCGTACCGGCTAAAAAACAAATAAATCAGCCGTCACAGCCTGATCGAATAATCGCTGATATCGTAGCAAGAGATATCGCGAAACTTAGCTGAATAGGTAGGGAGATTAAAAGTTAAAATTGTGGAGCCGCTTCGCGGGCTTTTTTACAAAAAAATTAACCACGAATTTTCACGAATTGACACGAATTAAAAACTAAAAACTTAGACACGGATTAACACGGATTTACGCTGACTGAAAATAAAAAAGAATTAGCCAGGGTGTTACAATTTTTTTTGGGGTAAAGTCCGGGAAAAGGGCTCTCTGAGGGGTTAAGAGCGGCGCAATTGGGTGTTTGGGGGAGTTTTTGCTTGAAATGGGGCGGCTTTCATGTTAGAATAGGCAAGATTGTACAGGTGGTAAATTTCCCTTTGGGGGTGTTTAAATGAGGGTTGATGATATGAAAAAATTAGTCATTGCATTAGCGGTATTGGTCTTTTTGGTTGTTCCGTGCCTTGGTGAAAATTCGCTGGTTGTTCTTGAAACGAATTACGGGGATATCGTGATCGAGCTGTTCGATGTTAACGCTCCGAATACGGTGGATAACTTCCTTTGGTATGTGAACAGCGGTTTCTACGATGGTACAATATTTCATAGAGTGATACCTGATTTTATGATCCAAGCCGGCGGGCAGGAACCGAATGGATTTCCGCGTGAGCCTAATGACCCAATCGATGGGGAAGCTGACAATGGCCTTGAGAATCTACGCGGGACTATTGCAATGGGACTTTCGGGACAACCGACCGACCCTAATTCAGGAACGTCACATTTCTATATTAATATTGTACATAACTCACACTTAGATGGACTTCATACCGTTTTTGGTCATGTCATCAGTAATATGAATGTAGTTGACGCAATTTCTATTACTCCTACAACGAGTGATAAGCCGGATGATCCGGTTATTATTTATACGGCAACGCAGGTGTCGAGCTATTGTCTGGAGGAAATAGACGGTGATCTTGACGGTGACTGTAAGGTTGATTTTAATGACTATGCAATATTGGCGGGAGACTGGCTGGAGAACGGGATCTATGAGGAAGACAACTGGGGGGAAACGCTTGATATGCAGGCGGAGAACGATCATGATCTTTCGGGGCAGATATTTGTTTGGGAGGATCGGCGCAGCGGTAACGATGGTATTTACATGTACGATCTGGTTAGTGATAGTGAGTACACTCTTATCGATAACACGTCTCTGCCTGAACGAGAGCCTGCGATAAGCGGTAATATTGTGGTTTGGCGTGATTATCGCAACTTTCTTAGCACTGGAACCGATATTTACGCGGCTGATATTAATGATCTGAACGTGCCTGATGAATTCGCGGTTTGTACTGCGGCGAATGGTCAGATGACTCCTGCGGTTGACGGTAATATTATTGTCTGGGACGACTACCGCGATGGCAAACATGATATTTACGGGTATGACATTTCGACCGAGAACGAGTTTGAAGTAGTCGCTACGGCAGATGATCAGCAGGAACCTGCGGTGGCTGGTGGTGTCGTTGTGTGGCGCGATGACCGAAATGGGAACCTGGATATTTATGGGTATGATATTTCGAGGGATACGGAGTTTGTCATCTGTGCAGATATGGCGGATCAGTATGGGCCTATGATTTCCGGCGATATTGTTATCTGGGCGGACGAGCGAAATTTCAGGGTCGATCTATACGGGGCTGATATTTCGGATGTCAACGATATCAACGACTTTTTGATAGCTGAGAGTGTGCTAAATTATGATATCAGCGGTGAAATGGTCGTCTGGGAAGCGGTTGATGGTGGTGAATCTGATATCTACGGGTATGATCTTTTGACAGAAGAAGAATTTGTCATTAGTGACGCTAATGGCGATCAGATCAAGCCAGTAATCAGTGGCAAGACGGTTGCGTGGCGTGATTTTCGCGATTTAGGTACGGCTAACGACCTTTACTGGCGTCAACTTTGCAATGTTCAGTTCGCCGGCGATCTCAATAACGACTGCAGCGTAGATTTTAAAGATTTGAAGATATTGGCGGATAGTTGGCTCGAATGCAACCTGTTTCCTGAGGAAGCCTGCTGGTAAAACCTGTCCAGCGGCGTTAATTTAATATCTCTGGGTGCTCTGTTACACACTTAGGTGGTATTTTTCTGCGCGTTTTTTTACAATTCTTTTAACAAATCACTTGTTTCCGTCAGAGAAAATGTTATAATCTCTGCGCTGTAGAAATCAGTGAAATGGGGATTTTTGGGGGCTATGCGAGAAATGGCCGGAACACTGGGGATACGAAAGCACGGTTCAGCCCCGATGATCATGGGCTGGGGGCATGTTCTAAACAGTGAAGCAACGGACTTATTTTGCGGCAGGACAACGACTAAGCCAAAAAAAAATTATTTTTTTTCAAAAAAGCCTTGACACTATGGTTAAGTGGTGTATAGTTAAGATATGAACTATATATACAGGTACTGGTTTTGGATCGGTATCGCTTAATCGATAATGTTGTAATGGAACAGGAGCTTTTCTATGAGAGTGAATATTGAGAATAGAATTAAAGAAAATAGTCGGTTATCAAGTCAGGATAAAAACAATCGGCTGGAAAAGCTGCATAGTGAACAGGGTCTGTATGTAGGAATCGATATAGGTTCTACGAGCAGTGACTTGATCGTTGTCAATGATCGAGGCGAGACGGTTTTTTTCGATTACCAACGTACAGCCGGCTCGCCATTGGAAACGGTTCGCGTACAATTAGAGGAAATGCTCAAACATGTAAACCCAAGCCAGGTTACTCTTACGGCTGCTACCGGCTCGGCTGGACGGCTGGTGGCTAAGTTACTTGGGATATGTTTTGTTAATGAGGTTCCCGCCCAGGCTGCGGCGATACGTCGGCTGTATCCGGAAATGAAAGATGGTACGATAATCGAGATGGGGGGGCAGGACAGTAAATTAATATTCATTTCCAGCGGTGAAGGGTCGGGGCTGATCCGTGATTTCGCGATCAATACGGTTTGCGCGGCTGGGACTGGTTCGTTTCTCGATCAGCAGGCGACGCGATTGGGTGTGGATATCGAAAATGAATTCGGTGAGTTGGCGATCCAAAGTAAAAATGTTCCAAGGATAGCTGGTCGATGCTCGGTATTTGCTAAAAGCGATATGATCCATCTTCAGCAGCAGGCTACGCCAAACTGTGATATTATAGCGGGGCTTTGCCTTGCCCTTGCGCGGAATCTGAAAAGCAATCTGGGATGCGGAAGGAAATTTGTTAAGCCGATGATATTTACAGGTGGAGTGGCTGCTAATATCGGGGTTGTCCGGGCGATGGAGAATGTTTTTGACCTGGAAGAGGGAGAGCTTATAGTTCCTGAGAGGCATTTTTTTACGGGAGCTCTTGGCGCTGTTCTGGTAGCTAAAGAGAGGGGCAATCCAAGTAATAACGGCAAAATAGACCTTAGTAAAATCGATGGGTATCTGACTGAAAGGGGGACGGCTCTTCAGGCTGCTCCTCGACGTGAGGCGTTGAGTAATCCTACGTTTGCGTCGCCTTTGAGTCTTGTTCGTGACGATCTGTTATGCAAAGCGGGTGAGCCAATAGAAGCGTATCTGGGAGTTGACGTCGGGTCGATAAGTACCAACGTAGCTGTTATCGATAAGGAGAATAATCTTCTTGCCAAGGCATATTTGATGACGGCGGGTCAGCCTTTGGAGGCTGTCAGGCAGGGGTTGGAGATGGTCGGGGAGAAGGTATGCGGTAAGGTGAATATCCTCGCGGCGGCAACTACGGGGTCGGGGAGGTATCTGACCGGTGACTTCATCGGTGCTGATGTGGTTATAAATGAAATCACGGCGCAGGCGGCAGGAGCGGCGATCGTTAATCCTGAAGTTGATACGATATTTGAGATTGGCGGTCAGGATAGTAAATATATTTCGCTGGAGAATGGGGTCGTCGTCGATTTTGAGATGAATCATGCCTGCGCGGCTGGGACGGGGTCGTTTCTTGAAGAGCAGTCGCAGAGATTGGGGATAAATATTGAGGGTGAGTTTGCCGAACTTGCGTTTAAGAGTGACTCGCCAATAAAGCTGGGCGAGAGATGTACGGTGTTTATGGAGTCTGATCTGTTGAGCTATCAGCAGCAAGGGGCGAAGACGGCCGAGTTGGTATCGGGCTTGAGCTATTCGATCGTAAGTAATTATCTTAACCGGGTGGTTGGTCGGCGAAGAATAGGTGATAATATCTGTTTCCAGGGTGGGACGGCATTTAATAAGGCGGTTTGGGCTGCTTTTGAAAAGGTTACGGGTAAGCCGATAATGGTGCCTGACCATCATGAGGTTACTGGTGCTATAGGAGCAGCAGCAATTGCGGGCCGGCATGAAAAACAGGTTATGGCTAATGCACGGTGCGAGAGTAAATTCAGAGGCTTTGAGAACCTTGCGCATATTGATTATTCGGTCGAATCGTTCGCTTGTGAACACTGCTCGAATCACTGTGAGATCAAAAAAGTGCAGCTGAGCGGCTCTGAGCCTTTGTATTACGGGTCGCGGTGTGACAGGTATAATCTTAAGAAGGCAAAGGAACAGACGAAAGGGATTGGGGCTTTTGAGTATCGTCAGGAAAAACTTTTTGAATTTGCGGGGATGGAGAAAAGTAAGGATATGGATTCCCGCCTTCGCGGGAATGACAGTTTGGCTAAAGGCGGGAATGACAGTTTGGCTAAAGGCGGGAATGACAGAAAGAATAAAGGTGTGATCGGTATACCGTCGGCGTTGATCAACTGGCAACTGCTGCCTTTATTTAGCAGGTTCTTTAAGGGGTTGGGTTTTGAGGTTGTGCTGTCTGGAAAAACTAATAAAAGAATAATTCGTATGGGAGTTGAATCTGTTACGGCTCAAATATGTTTTCCGGCGAAGGTTGCGTTTGGTCATGTCGAAGAGTTGATCGGAAAAAATGTCGATCATATTTTTTTGCCGAGCATCGTCTCAATGACGCAAAGTTTCCCTGAGAATAAACATAATCAGTTGTGTCCGTATGTTCAGTCATTGCCTTATCAGGTTAAAACGGCATTTGCGGATAGACTCGGCGAAACAAATCTGCTTATGCCTGTTATTCAGATGGGACAAGGGCGAAAACTTTTAGAGCAAAGCTTTGCGGGGATCGCGAAAGATTTATTAAAAGGTAAAGCGAAAAAAACGGTTGTTCAAAAAGCTCTTGATGAGGGCCTAACGGCACAGCAGAATTTTGAAAAAGCATTGAAGGATAAAGGCGCTGAGATTCTTGAAACAAGAACAGCTGATCGGAAACTGTTCGTTCTTGTGAGCCGGCCCTACAATGGTTGTGACGATGGGTTGAATCTGCAACTACCGAAAAAGTTGGCAGAGCTTGGTGTTGATGTTATCCCGATGGATATGCTTGATCTTGGGGCCGCTGAGTTGGGGGATAAAGATCTTCATCGTGAAACTTACTGGAGTTATGGTCAGAAGATATTGAGGGCAGCGGAGATCATTAAAAAAGACGATTCGTTATTTGGGATATATCTTTCCAATTTCGCGTGCGGGCCTGACTCGTTTATTCAGACATTTTTCAAAGATATAATGGGGCGTAAGCCCTGCCTGCAGTTGGAGCTTGATGAACATTCGGCTGACGCGGGGGTGATTACTCGGCTTGAAGCGTTTCTTGAAAGTTTGAAGCATTATCAACAGGGTAAGCAGAGGCAAGTGAAAAGACAAAATCGTGGACGTTATGACGGCGAGCGAATATTGTATGTGCCTTATATGAGCGACTGCTCTTATGGTATCGCAGCGGCTATCAGGGCTTATGGGCATAAGTGTGAGGCTATAGCTTTAGCTGATGAGGCGTCGCTATTGGAGGGCAGGCGGTATACAACAGGCAAAGAATGTTTGCCATGTGCGATTACAACGGGGGATATGCTGAAGATCGCAAAGGAGAAAGGTGCTGAAAATGTTGCATTCTTCATGCCGAACTCCTGCGGTCCGTGCAGGTTTGGGATGTATAATAGTCTGCATCGGCTGATATTGCGGCAGGCTGGGATGGAAGGTGTGCCGATACTATCACCGAATCAGGATGCGAATTTCTATAGGGAACTTATGGATAATGTTGACGAATCTTCGAGGTCAAGTTCGAGAGCGTTTATTAAACATATATGGGCCGCGGCGGTTGGGATCGATCTATTGGGTAAAGTGATACTTCGAGTGCGGCCGATTGCGGTTGAGGCAGAAAATGCGCAGCGTGTTTATGATCAGTCTCTTAATCATTGGATAAAAGCGGTGGAGGATCGCAGTTCTCTGGGGCAGTTGCGAGAGCTGATGAGTAAATTCGCTGAGGATTTTGGGGCTGTGGAAGTTGATAAGACCTCGCAAAAAGCTCGGATAGGTGTAGTGGGAGAGATCTATGTTCGCAGCCATCAGTTCGCTAATAAAAATATAATCGCTCGGCTGGAACGGCTCGGAGCAGTTTGCGATCTGGCGCCCTTGGCAGAGTGGATCTATTATACGAATTTTTTGCGGAAAGAGAGCCTAAAACGAGCGGGCAAAAAGCAAGAGTTGTTGAAGTGCTGTGTATTGGACTATTTCCAGCACCGGATCGAAAAGATTCTTGCGGGGCCTTTAGAAAAGAAGTTTGCCGAACTTGCTGAAGAGCCTGTAGAAGAGACTATTAAATTCGCTAAGCCCTATATACATCATTCGTTTCAGGGTGAAGCGGTGCTTAGTGTTGGGAAAATGGTTGAGTATCATCATAAAAATATGGGCGGTGTGGTTAATGTTATGCCTTTTAGCTGTATGCCTTCGACGATAGTCAGTACGCAGACGATGCGGATAAGCGGTGACTGCGGCGATATGCCTATTTTGAATTTGAGCTTTGACGGCCAGGATGACGCGACGTTGACGACTCGGCTTGAAGCATTTGTCGAGCAGGTTCGAGCAAGACAACTAACAGCTACTGTTCCAGTAGCTTAGTGACATCACGATGTAAGGCAGGGGTATTTTGCTGCAAAATTCCCCAGATGGTTTCATTTTCCACAGTTGCATATCCGTACACTATTACATTGCGTAAATTAATAATCCGGCGAATACTTGTTATCGATTCAGAAAGTGTTGGCTCAATCTTCGAGGCCTGATTTAAAGCTTCGCCAACGATCATTAACTGTCTTTCAACAGCACTGCGTAATAACAAATCGCTGTCATAATCATCGATGGTCTTGCCAGCAGTAAACTGTAAAATCGCCTCACAAGCCTTCGAAACATCATATAAATATTTTTTTGTCTCAGGCAGCATATATCCGGCATTTCCCCTTGTTAATGGATTCGCGTAAGTAAGGATTTGTTACAGCTTTTTGCTCAAGCAAATCGATATTGCAGCTGAACATGTCCTGGAGTTTTTCGAGTAACTCGAAATAAGCCGTTGCATGTTCGGCAGGGTCCATTGGTAAGAATTGAACGAGGAAATCAATGTCACTGTTGATGGGGTCGAAATTTTTTTCGGAAAATGCAGACCCAAACAATTCCAAGTCGCTAACCTTGTACTGCTTGCATAGCTCATTGATATCTTCAATATGTTTAGTGACAAGATCGATCATAATAGATTTATCCTTATTGTCTTTGGTCTTGAAGTCTATATCCAGATGCAATAGCTGTCAAATTAAAAATTTTGCGCAAAGGTAAAGGCCGGTTTCTTTTTGAAACCGGCCTTTATAATTGCTGGCAATCACCTACTCTCGCCCTTACGGACTACCATCGGCCGGACGGGCTTAGCTTCTGAGTTCGGAATGGGATCAGGCGTTTCCCCGTCAGTAAAGTCACCAGCAAAATCGTTATCAGGCGTAAAGCCTGACTAAGTCATTATTAAGTTTTATGACAAGTTTAATGCGAGTGCGTGTATTATGAACACGAACGTTAGGTATCATATATATCAACCAAAGATAGATATGGCCAAGTATTCGAGCGTTAGTACTGGTTAGCTTAACACATTTCTGCGCTTACACACCCAGCCTATCAACCAGATAGTCTATCTGGGCCCTTCATCGGTCCGAAGACCGAATGGAATCCTTATCTTGGAGTGGGCTTCCCGCTTAGATGCTTTCAGCGGTTATCCTTTCCCGACTTAGCTACCCGGCGGTGCCCCTAGCGGGACAACCGGTACACCAGCGGTCAGTGCTTCCCAATCCTCTCGTACTAAGGAAACATCTCCTCAAGATTCCTGCGCCCACGGCAGATAGGGACCGACCTGGCTCACGCCGGTCTGAACCCAGCTCGCGTACCACTTTAATCGGCGAACAGCCGAACCCTTGGGACCTTCTACAGCCCCAGGATGTGATGAGCCGACATCGAGGTGCCAAACCTCCCCGCCGCTATGAACGCTCGGGGGAGATAAGCCTGTTATCCCCGGAGTACCTTTTATCTGTTGAGCGATGGCCCTTCCACACGGGACCACCGGATCACTAAGTCCTACTTTCGTATCTGCTCGACCTATATGTCTCGCAGTTAAGCACACTTATACCTTTATGCTCTAAGCATGATTGCCAACCATGCTGAGTGTACCTTTGAGCTCCTCCGTTACTTTTTGGGAGGAGACCGCCCCAGTCAAACTACCCACCAAGCACTGTTCCATGCCCTGATTCAAGGGTCACGGTTAGGTGACTAACATAGCAAGGGTGGTATTTCAAGGATGGCTCGTCAGTATCCAAAAATACTGAGTCAACGCCTCCCACCTATCCTACGCAAGATATGCCAGGCATCAATACCAGGCTATAGTAAAGGTTCACGGGGTCTTTCCGTCTTGCCGCGGGTATGTGGTATCTTCACCACAATTACAATTTCACCGAGTCCGTCCTTGAGACAGTGCTCCAGTCGTTACGCCGTTCATGCACGTCGGAACTTACCCGACAAGGAACTTCGCTACCTTAGGACCGTCATAGTTACGGCCGCCGTTTACCGGGGCTTCATTTAGGAGCTTCTCGCCGAAGCGATAACCCATCCACTTAACCTTCCGGCACCGAGCAGGCGTCATTCTCTATACATCCACTGTACGTGTTAGCAGAGAACTGTGTTTTTGATAAACAGTCGCCAGAGCCACTTCACTGCGCCCTCAGCATGCGAAAAATCGAAATTAATCACATCTGGAGGGACCCCTTATCGCTAACTTACGGGGTCAATTTGCCGAGTTCCTTAAGGACGGTTTTCTCGAGCGCCTTAGGATATTCTCCTCACCTACCTGTGTCAGTTTTAGTACGGTTACGCATGCTTCACCCTAGATCAGCTATTTCTCGGCACCTTCTTTAGTCACTTCGGGATCTTAAATTGCCCTCGAGATTTCTCAACCCGCACGACTAATCACGGGATGACCTTTGAAGATGCGTCACTGATTTCGTCCACACACATAGTGCAGGAATATTAACCTGCTGTCCATCGTCTACGCCTTTCGACCTCGACTAAGGGACCGACTAACCCTGGGCGGATTTACCTTCCCCAGGAAACCTTAGGTTTTCGGCGAACAGGATTCTCACCTGTTTTATCGTTACTCATGCCGGCATAATCACTTGCTATCGCTCCACGGCTCGTTTCCGTACCGCTTCGGCGCTGATAGCAACGCTCTCCTACCACTATAGTATTAGCGAACTAATAAAATAATCCGCAGCTTCGGTGTTCTGCTTATTCCCGTTCATTATCGGCGCCAAATCACTCGACCAGTAAGCTATTACGCACTTTTTAAATGGTGGCTGCTTCTAAGCCAACATCCTGGCTGTCACGGCAATTCAACTTCCTTTAGAACTTAGCAGAACTTTGGGACCTTAGCTAGCGGTCTGGGTTGTTTCCCTTTTGACTATGGAGGTTATCCCCCACAGTCTGACTCCTGAGATAGTCTTTACGGTATTCGGAGTTTGGTTGGGGTGGGTAGGCTGGTGGCCCCCCAGCCCCATTCAGTAGCTCTACCCCCGTAAAGTAGTGAACTCAAGGCTAGCCCTAAAGCTATTTCGGAGAGAACGAGATATCTCCAGGTTTGATTAGACTTTTACTCCTCCCCACAGGTCATCGCCTAACTTTTCAACGTTAGTGCGTTCGGTCCTCCAGGGATTTTTACATCCCCTTCAACCTGCCCATGGGTAGATCACCTGGTTTCGCGTCTACCACCTGCGACTTTATCGCCCAATTAAGACTCGCTTTCGCTACGGCTACGCACCTTAAATGCTTAACCTTGCCACAAACGGTAACTCGCCGGCTCATTATGCGAAAGGCACGCGGTCACTCGTTACCTCGACGAATCGAGGTCATAGAGCTCCCACAGCTTGTAGGTATATGGTTTCAGGTACTTTTAACTCCCCTAATAGGGGTACTTTTCATCGTTCAGTCGCCCTACTTTGCACTATCGGTCGCCGATTAGTACTTAGCCTTGGAGGGTGGACCCCCCAGCTTCACACAGAGTTCCACGAGCTCCGTGCTACTCTGGTACGCTGACAATAACGCAGGGCTCTCGCATTCACATACAGGACTATCACCTTCTATGGTTCCCCTTTCCAGAGGATTTTGTTCGCGATGCCTTTGTAACTGCTTATCAGCGCCCGCAACCCCAGAAAGCAAGCTCTCTGGTTTGGGCTATATCCGCTTTCGCTCGCCGCTACTTACGGAGTCTCGGTTGATTTCCTTTCCTGCAGGTACTTAGATGTTTCAGTTCCCTGCGTTCGCTTCACATGGCCTATGCATTCAGCCATGGATGATGCCATCTGGTTGCCCAGTGACAACGGGTTTCCCCATTCGGAGATCCCGGGATTATCGGTTATTCGACACCTGCCCCGGGCTTATCGCAGCCAATCACGTCCTTCATCGCCTATCGACGCCTAGACATCCCCCATATACCCTTAGTAACTTGACCATATCAATCTTTGATTGCTATAGTCATATAATGATCCTAAGTTTTGCGCTCATAAAATTGTAAAGAAGTTTTAATACGGAATGAAAAAAACTTCTCCACGCATCTCGCATATTAACTTGTCAAAGAACTCTTACAGCAGTTTTAAGTTTTTAATTTTGAGTTTTTAGTTTTTAATACTAACTTAAAACTCACCACTTAGAACTCAAAACTACCATTGGAGACGATGGGACTCGAACCCACGACTTCCGGCTTGCAAAGCCGGCGCTCTCCCAGCTGAGCTACGTCCCCAGACCAACCGCATTTACGATTTTCAATTTACGATTTGCGATTTTTCAATCGTCAATCGTAAATATGCAATCAAAAATTACAATGGGCCCGGGTAGACTCGAACTACCGACCTCACGCTTATCAGGCGTGCGCTCTAGCCAGCTGAGCTACGAGCCCGTACAGCAATAAATATGCCTATCGGGCGTATGCCCTCATTGGCTTTCGCAGTCGGTGAAACTTATATACTTAAAAAAGAGCAACAAAAAAACCGCTGCTAAAAACTGCCAGCGGTCTGATCAAGACACTGTAATTAACAGCTCATAGCAAAAATAAATTCATCAAAAAGATCGTTTTCAAACCTTTCATAAACCCTTTCATATTGGGCCTAAAACAATCCTGCCCATCACCCGAAACCTGAAGTTTATCGTGATCTGGGGTTTGCGTCAAGTGGATTTTAAGTTTTTTTTTAGTTTTCCTCACTTTTTATTATACCTGTGGGCGAAGCCGATGTTCGCTTTTCGCCAAAGAGCGGAAAAATCTTTGTTCTAAAGCATAAAAGGGGCATAACGAGAAAATTTAAGTTTCACAAAAAAATAATTGTGTAAAATCAGTTTTTCTGACTCAAACAGGCCAATTTCCGATTTGAGATTTCATTTTTTGGCCAGGCATTGGTCCAGCGACTCGCCTATTACGTTTATGCCGTCTATCAAAGCCTCTTGGGTGATCAATAAAGGCGGGCATATCTTTACGGTGCCGTTATTTGTTATGAAGAGCATTACGCCTTTTTGAATGGACCTTAGAACGACTTCGTTTTCGAGTTCGATGTCTGGTTCATTGGTGCCCGGCTTAACGAAGAAGAGGGTGTGGACGAGGCCTTTACCTGTGATCTTGGTAATTCGGTCGGGATATTTGGCTTGTATTTTTTTGAACATATCCTGAACGAGCTTTCCCTTTTGGGCAGAAGCCTCGATGAGGTTTTCGTTTTCGATCACTTCGATAGCGGCAAGAGTGGCGGCACAACAGAGGGGGTTTCCGGTGTGCGTACTTGTCATCTGTCCTGGGCCTGGCATGTCCATGATGTCTGCTCTTGCCAGCACAGCAGAAAGAGGCAGAGATGAGCTTATGCCTTTACCGCAGCAGACTATATCGGCATCGATGCCATAGTGCATATATGTAAAGAGCTTTCCAGTTCTGCCGAACCCGGATTGAATTTCGTCGACGACGATCAATGATTCGTTTTCGTCGGCCCATTGTCTCATTGCTTTAGCGTAATCGTTTGGCAAAAAGATCGGCCCCCTGCCGCCTTGAAAACCTTCAAAGATCATAGCGGCGATCGACTTTAGGTCCACGCCTTTTTTCTCTAACTGGGCCAGGCATTTTTCGAAACATTCTTTTCCGCAATTTTCATATTCGTCTTTACCCCATGGGCATTCGCCTCCGCCGCACCTTGGGAATGGGATATGGTAAATTTCCGGGTCGAGAGTGGTGATCCATTTTTTTCCTTCTTCTGATGGAGAAAGCATTTGTGAGCCCGTGGTCCTGCCGTGAAAACACCCCTCAAATGATACGATCCCTTTTTTCTGCGGGTTTTTGCTGAGGCCGTAGAGCTTAGCGAGTTTTATAGCAACTTCTACGGATTCCGAACCGGTGGAAAGCAGGAACACTTTTGTAAGATTTGGCGGGGTTATCTCGATGAGTTTCTTTACGAGTTTGGCACGGGTCTCGGTGGCGAACAGATATGTATGCAAAGGTTTGTTATCGATGTGTTCTTTGAGGGCCTTTTTTACGTGGGGGTGGGAATGGCCACAATTGGCCACCAGTATCCCCGAAGTGAAATCGATCCAGCAGTTGCCGTATGGGTCGTAGACCTGAAAGCCTTCTGCTTTGCCCCAGACTACCGGGACCTGCATACCCATTGAGCGTGGCTCATATTTTCGCAGTGTCTCGAAAAGCGGTATGGATTCCGGGACTGGAATCGCGGTGCATATCTTTCTGTACATGGTATCGACCTTATCAACCTCGACCGGAATTAACTCACATTTGTACGCCATTTTTTATCTTCTCCAAAAATCCATCAAAATTTGTGTTTAAACGTTTAATCACCATCGGAACCGTAAGTTTAGCGAATTGTGTAAAAACTGTCAATACGCCAATCGGATTGCGTGAACCTTTTTCTTTATTTAGTGATATATAATGTTTGACCTTATTGAAGAGGTGGCTATAATCCGAATTAGAATTTAAAAAATTAAAAGTTAAAGATCAAAATTGCGGAACCCGCCCTGAGGGCGGATAGCTGATTTTATTTTTGTTTTTGTGACATATAATGTTTTGTGTCAGGAAAGGGGATATTATGGCGCAGATGTATAACGAGCAATGGTCGCGGCCTGGTGGGGGTGGTGGTTCGCCAATAAATTTCAATCTTAAATTCAACTTTCAGTGGCTGAAATTGATAGTGCCGGTTGTTCTGATTTTGTGGCTGCTTTCTGGTATCTACATTGTCAGGCCCGGTCAGCAGGCGGTTGTGCGAAGATTTGGCAAAGCGGTCAGAATTACTGAACAGGGGCCTCATTACGCATTACCTTCTCCTATCGAAAAGGTTGATAAGGTAGAGGTTGAAAAGGTTCGGCGTATCGAGATAGGTTTCCGGACAATAAGTTCCGGCTCGCCCGCACGATATAGCTTCGTGACTAAAGAGTCGCTAATGCTTACCGGTGACGAGCAGATCGTCGATGCACAGGTAATCGTTCAATACAAGGTTTCCGATCCTGAGAAATTCCTGTTCAATGTAAAAGACCTCGAAAAAGAAAGGCCATCCGGGGCACTTCGAGATGCGGCAGAGGTGGCTCTTAGGCAGGTGGTGGGTCAAAGGCCTATCGATGATGTGCTGATAGGGAAAAAACTGGAGATCGAAGACGAAATTGGGATGTTGCTTCAAGAAATCATCGATCGTTATGACAGCGGGATAAATATCGGAGCGGTAAAGCTTCAGACGGTTCGTCCGCCTAAAGAAGTTGAACGGGCCTTTAGCGATGTGGTAAGTGCTAAGGAAGATAAGGAAAGGCTGATCAAAGAAGCGGAAGGTTATCGCGAGGACATCCTTCCTAAGGCAAGAGGAAAGGCCCAAAGTATTCTAAGAGCGGCAGAAGCATATAAGGCTGAAAGGACCAAACGCTCTGAGGGTGACGCTGACAGATTTCTGTCAGTCCTGAAAGAATATCGCAACGCGAAGGATGTAACGGCTAAGAGACTGTATCTTGAGACTATGGAAAAGATCCTGCCTCGTATAAAGAAAGTTATTATCGACACTGAACTTAGCGGAAATTTACTGCAATTTTTGCCTCTCGATAAAGGAGCTGAAAAATGAATACGAAAATAATTGTCACTGTCATTTGTGCTGTGTTAATTCTTATCGGTGTTAGTTCGTCTGTTTTTGTTATCGATGAAACCGAACAGGCGATCATCACTCAGCTTGGAAAGTATGTAAGGACGGTTGGTGAACCTGGGCTTAGCCTGAAGATCCCTTTCGTTCAAAGTGTTAACCGTTTCGATGACAGGGTTCTTGAATACGACGCGGATGCCAAGCCGACCATTACATCTGACAAAAAGCACCTTGTTATCGACAACTACGCGAGGTGGAAAATAGTCGATCCTTTGAAATTCTATCAGAGGGTTCGCAACCAGGCAGGTGCTCAGAGCCGGCTCGACGATATTGTCTTTTCAGAAATTCGCGAAGAGCTGGCCAGGCATACTCTAACTGAGATCGTCTCGGAAAAACGCGCAGAAATAATGGAAAAGGTTCACATTCAATGTAACAGAAAGGCGAAAGACTATGGTATCGAGGTTATCGATGTGCGAATAAAACGTGCGGATCTGCCGAGTGACGTAGAACATTCGGTATTTGCTCGGATGCAGGCTGAACGTAATCGTATCGCTAAAAAATACCGCTCGGAAGGTGAGGAAAAAGCAGAAATGATCAGGGCTACAGCAGATAAGGAAAAGACGATCCTGCTTGCGGAAAGTTATCGTCAGGCTGAAAAACTCAAAGGCGAAGGTGACGCAGAAGCGTTGAAAATTTACGCTCATGCTTTTGAACAGGATCCGGAATTTTTCGCTTTTGTTAAAACGCTCGAAGCTTATGAAAATTCACTGCGAAGGGATACAACTATCGTATTACCCAGCGATTCGGAATTTTTCCAGTATTTGAGTCCCTCAAAGAAATAGCATGAATTTTAAGGCGGTTTTATTCGATCTTGACGGGACGTTGCTTGATACCCTTGGTGATTTGGCTGATTCAGCTAATGCTGCTTTGGCGGAGCTTGGTTTTGCCGGACATCCTGTAGAATCTTATCGTTATTTTGTCGGGGACGGTATGGATATGCTTGTAAGGCGAATTCTGCCGTCTGAAAGCCTCGACGAACAGACAATATCGAGATGCCTTTCGGCAATTAAGGAACAATACAGCCGACGATGGGCGGATAAGACCAAGCCTTATCCGGGGGTTAGTGAATTATTGAGTGCTTTAGATCAGCGTCAGATCGCTAAGACAATCCTCTCGAACAAGCCGCACGAATTCACGGTGTTGACCGTGGAAAAATTGCTTGGTGATTTTAGTTTCGATATCGTTCGCGGCGTCAGTGACGAAACGCCGAAGAAACCGGACCCTGCAGGTGCTTTGAGAATCGCTGAAGAGCTTTCGGTCGAACCCGCGGAAATTCTTTATCTTGGCGATACGGATACGGATATGCGGACTGCAAATGCGGCAGATATGTATGCGGCAGGTGTGCTTTGGGGGTTTAGAGAGGCAGAAGAGCTAAAGGCCAACGGAGCCAAAACACTGCTGGAAACACCCCTTGATGCGCTGAAACTGCTCGATGATGATTTATAGCATTATGGCAGTTTAACCAGTCAAAACCGAGCCGGCTTACCTGATAAACATCCGGAATCTTGAGCGTAAATTACTCAAACTGACCGATGGTCAGTTTGAGAGTGTGAAAATCAAAAGTTAAAAATCAAAATTGCGGAATCCACCTTTGGCGGATGGCTGATTTTATTGTTGTTTTTGTGGTGGATAACATTTTGTTACGAAGTATGTTATGTTGATATAAGCTGTCGAAACGGTCAGTTTGAGTAATTTACCATACAAATAATGTCCCCGAAAGAGGCTTATGTCCAAACAGATCAAGGGTCCCAAAAAACTTTTAATAAGCAGCGAAAATATTTGATTTTTCATAACCTTTTTGGTATTCTATTTTCATTGAGGCTCAGTCCCGGGACATCGGAATAGTTGGGGCGATCATCGCTTCGATCCCAGCTTAAAGATGTCAGAATACGTACAGAGTACTCTCCTAACAACCTGATACAAGAAAAGCGGGCGGGACAGGGACAGCAAGTTTTTTGTGTCACTGCCATGGGCTTAATAGTTGCCGAAGAAAGGAAGAAATGCAAAACAACGTTGCTATTCTTATTACAGAGGATGATGAAAACCATTTTGAGTTGATAAGAAAAAATCTGCTTCGAGCCGGCATTTACAACGAGATGGTTCGACTTAGAGACGGTCGGGAATTGCTGGACTTTCTTTTTGATAAGCAAAAGCGGGTTAAGTACGGGCAGCATTATATTTTGCTACTTGATCTTGTTATGCCCGGAGTCGATGGCTTAGCGGTACTGGAACAACTTAAAAATGATAAGAAACTGAGCAAAATACCGGTTATCATATTAACGGCAGCTGACGCGCCGGCTACAGTCGAGCGTTGCGGTATTCTCGGCTGCAGCAGCTATCTGGTTAAGCCGGAAAGTGACAAAGAATTCGCGGATATGACCAGGAAAATCGGAAGATTTCTTTCCGTCGTTGAGATTCCATCGATTAAATAGTCAGGGGCGATGAAAATGGAAAATGATGTAGTTGTACTTATTGCTGAAGATGACTCGGGACACTTTCAGCTTATAAAGAGGAACCTGTGGCTAACGTGTGTCGACATAGACATACTGCAGTTTAAGAACGGGCAGGAGATATTAGACTTTCTGTTTTCTGATGATAGTGAAACGCGGTTAAAAGAAGGTAAGCAATATGTGCTGCTGCTGGATATTCGTATGCCGAAAGTTGACGGTCTTGAGGTTCTGAGTCGCATTAAAGCAGACGAAAAGCTGAAAAAGATACCGGTTATCATGCTTACTACCACAACTGAGACCGATATGATCGAACAATGCTATCAGCTTGGGTGCAGTTACTATATTGTTAAGGCTGTGGATTATCATCGCTTTATGGATTCGGTGCAGAGCCTTGGTGAATTTCTTTCTCTTGAGAGTATGAGGCTTGCAGAACTTTAGACCGACAGCGGGGAGTCTATCTGGGGTGTTTGTGTTTGGAAGACGTCAAACTGTGGTCCGAACTGTCTGATGTAACATAAAGAATAGGCCCTGTAAAAGATCAGTAAAGGCAGGACGACTACCGTACCAATATAAGGAATAGCCAGGAACAAGCCCGCACAGCAGCAAGTCGCAAGAACAAGTGCGGCAACAATTATTCCAAAAGCAGCGGAAATGACCATCTGGAACAGCAGATAAAGCGTAAAATTAGCTTTGTTGGCAGTAAGCATACCGAGAAATTCTCTCCAGGCTTCAATGCAGGAGCAACTTCGCAGGTACATAAGAGGTGTTACGAAATCGTTTGTGAATTTGAGAAATAAAACAAATGCTATCGCCAGAGCAACGGTAACGATCACAATAAATATAAAGGCGAAAAGAAGCGGGAATTTCACAACAATATTATTTTTCGTAATAAGTACAACAAAGAAAATGGTTAAGCCTGTAAAAACAGCAATGCTGACGACAAAGATGATATTTGCTATAAGCCGAAACAAAAAGAGGCTGTTTGCCTGGTTTTTGAATTTTTCCCACGGTATTTTTACCTGAGCTTTGTTTAAGGCAACGCAATGGAGGAACATAAATCTTCCTCGGCTGTTAAGCCAAAGTAATGTGATCATTATTGCGATAGTCACGACAAATCCGGTAACAAACAAGGGTATGAGCCAGACAGCGTTGCTTATAAAAAACTCTTTAAAATGATGGTGTGTTCCTGGATTTGTGAAATGGGTGGGAAAGTTAAATCCTGATCTGCCAATCTGTGTGAGCCACGCACAGAAGCCTATAGTAAACCATTTGCCAAGATCGAACGGTTTGAAGAGGATCGTTTTCGTCTTGTCAATAGCAACCGAAATCGGCTCTATTACACTTATATCGTTTTGAGGCGTCATAGGTATAACCTGCCAATATGAATAAGCAATTCATTTAGTCATTTGCATTTTGTTGTTTTAGCAGCCTGAGTTCTTTGCAAATGGGCCAGTCGCTGAATGCCAGGACAAACGGCATAATGATATTTGCAATGGGTACAAGCATCAGGAGGCCAAGTGCCCAACTATAGCCGGCTTTTGAAAATATTTTGCAATACACCAATGCGATTACCACAGTCACTAATAGAGAAAACAAAATCATGATCACAGCGAAGATAATTCCAAAAGCCGGAGCCATATGTTCTTCCATGTCATTTCCTTTCTAATTGGGTGAAAATGCAATTATTAATAACGTTAGTATTAAAAAATAAAGTGTTATTGGCAAGAATAAAATGATTTTTATGGAAATTTGTTAAAAATTAAAAATACTTGCAGAGATGGGGGTTTGGGGTTATTCTGTTAGTCTTGTTTTTGTGTTCAAAACTGTATTGTCAACCATATTTAGGAAATTTACGATGAGTGTAGAAGTTAAGAATCCCGGACTTAATGAACTTGATGAACTTTGTGTGCAGACTATTCGCTTTTTGTCGATGGAAGGCGTGCAAAAGGCCAATTCCGGCCATCCTGGTATGCCGATGGGTATGGCGCCGGCGGCCTATGTCCTCTGGACCAAACATATGAAGCATAATCCGGCAGAAACTACCTGGGCCAACCGCGATCGATTTGTTCTTTCGGCAGGTCACGGCAGTATGCTGCTTTATTCGATGCTGCATTTGACCGGCTATGATATGAGCCTTGACGACCTGAAGAATTTTCGTCAGCTTTCGAGCAAAGCGGCTGGTCATCCGGAATATGATCCGGAGCTTGGTATCGAAGTTACGACCGGGCCGCTCGGCCAGGGTATCTCAAATGCGGTGGGTATGGCGATAGCTGAAAAGTATCTGGCGAGCTATTATAATCGCGATAAGTTTGATGTTATCGACCACAACATTTATGTAATAGTCGGCGACGGTGATCTGCAGGAAGGCGTTTCATCGGAAGCGAGTTCATTGGCTGGACACCTGGGTTTGGATAATATGATCGTTATTTATGACGACAATCATATTACGATCGACGGCGATACGGAACTGTCTTTTACCGAGGATGTTGCTAAACGTTATGAGGCTTACGGCTGGCACGTTCAGGAAGTCGGCGGTGATGGTAATGATATGGAATCGTTCGAGAAGGCGCTGGCCAACGCTAAGAAGGAAAAGGGGCGGCCAAGTATTATCAAACTTCGTACGCATATCGCTTTCGGCAGTCCTAATATGCAGGATACGTCAGCGGCACACGGTTCGCCGCTTGGCGATGAAGAGATCAAGTTGATCAAGGAAAAGTACGGCTGGGATCCGGAAAAGAGTTTCCATGTACCAAGTAAAGTCGCAGAACACATGGGGCAGTGCGTTAAAAAGGGCAAACAAGCACAGAGTCAGTGGGATAAGATGTTCGCTGAATACGCTAAGGCTAATCCTGAACTGGCAGAGCAGTTTAACAATGCGGTCGCCGGTAAGCTTGGGGTCGATATTGATGAATTGCTGCCGAAATATGAAGCGAGCAGTTCTGTGGCAACTCGAAAGGCTTCGGGGGCTGCGCTGAACGCGTTAATGCCGAAGCTGCCGATGATCATGGGCGGATCGGCGGATCTGACGCCATCTAATAACACATGGTTCGAGGGAGCAAAGAATTTCAGTAAGGCTGACAATGACGGCAGGTATATTCGTTACGGGATTCGCGAACATGCGATGGGTTCTATTATGAACGGGATATCTGTTAGCGGATTGACGCGTGCTTACGGTGCGACGTTTTTGGTGTTCTCGGATTATATGAGGCCTGCGATCCGCGTTGCGGCCCTTGCGAAGTATCCGACTATATTCGTGTTCACTCATGACAGTATCGGTGTCGGTGAAGATGGCCCGACGCATCAGCCGGTAGAACATTTTGCGGCGATGCGGGCAATACCGAATCTGCTGGTGTTCCGCCCCGCTGACGCTAACGAATCGCTGCAGTCTTGGAAGTACGCGTTAGAGCATAACGACGGGCCGGTGACGATGTCGTTTACCAGACAGAATTTGCCGGTGCTGGATCAGGAAAAATACGGCTCAGCCCAGAACGTCAGCAAAGGTGCTTATGTTCTTGTTAAAGCTGATAAGCCGGATGTGTTGCTGTTAGCGACCGGTTCAGAGGTTTCTATCGCGATGGATGCTGCTGAGAAATTAAAAGCTGACGGTGTCAGTGCCCAGGTGGTTAGTATGCCTTGTTGGGAACTGTTTGAAAAGCAGAGCCAGGAATATAAGGATTCTGTACTGCCGCCAAATGTCACCGCAAGGGTTGGTATCGAGGCAGGCGTGGATACCGGCTGGTACAAATGGCTCGGCAGTAACGGTGCGTTTATCGGGATGTCAGGCTTTGGCACATCGGCACCGCAGAATCTTTGCTTTGAGAAGTTCGGCATAACTGTCGAAGCAGCGGTCGAAGCAGCGAAAAAAGTGATCGGTTAGTTTTTAAAGTTGGGTTTCGATTTTTGTTGGAATGAGACCCTATGGAGCTTGGGCGTTATAGTGTTGTCAGTGAAATAGTTGCCCGGCTTAAAACTGGTGAGGGGGCGGTAAAAGTCGCGGGGACGTGGGGGTCCTTTGCGCCTTTGCTGGTTGCGCACCTCTCGCAGCAGCTTTGCCGGCCTATCGTTTATGTCTGTCCGCATATCGATGACGCTGACAAACTCGTCGACGATCTGGCGGTGTTTGGCAATTCACGAGTCGAACTGCTGCCTGCCTGGGAAGGTGAAGAGGATTTAGCTGACGCCACCAATGAGATCGGCGCTGAAAGGCTCAAGCTCGTATCTCGTATCTCGTATCTTGTATCTCGCTTGCAGGATCGAAACATTATTATTCCGGTATCGGTGCAGGGACTTTGTCAATCGATACCTGACCCCGGTGTACTGGAAAAAACGGCGTTGAAGCTGGAAGTCGAAAAAGATTTATCGCCGGAAGATGCGGCTGGCTGGCTGGTCGATAACGGGTTCGAGAGCGTGGAACGGATCGACCTGCCGGGACAGTTCGCACGTCGAGGTGGAATAATCGATATTTACGCGCCGGTAGTAAGCGAGATGGTTTCAGTTGGCAGTGACAGTACCGGCCAAAGCGGCGCGGCTTTGCGGGTTGAGTTTTTCGGCGATTGCGTAGAGAGTATTCGCCAGATCGATCTGGATACGCTGCGGTCGAGTGGAAAAATCGAAAATATCAATATCGTTTCCGCGGTGAGCGGAGACCTTAGCGGCGAGAGGGAGCTTTTCTTAAATATTCTGCCGAAAGATACTCTTATAGTTCTATCTGAGCCTGAAACAATTCAGGAAGTGGCGGATGTTTTTGTCGAACGCAGTGAAGATACCGATAAGCTTTACAACTGGAGCGATATTTATAAAGCGATGAGCCGATTCGCCCGGCTGCATATCAATCGATTTACCGGAGCAGACGCGGGCGAATATCTTAACGTTGACGTCAAAAGCGTTGAACAGTTTCAGCATAAGGCTACATCGGTTTTAGCCGGCGCTAAGGGTACGCTGGAGGAGTTGTTAGTTAAGGCTAAGCAGGGGAAAAAGGTATTGCTCTACTGTGAGGCGGCCGCTGAAATAAAAAGGGTTGGCGAAATAATAATCGGGCTTAACAAAAGCATTCCGAAAAATTTCAAATTGCTAAAGGGTTTCATCAATCAGGGCTTTCGCGTCGATCCGCTGGATACGATCGTGATAAGTCACCATGAACTGTTCGGCCAGTACGCTCTTCGTCGCAGGCAAAGGCCGATGCGGCCAAGCGTCGCTGTCGATACGCTCAGCGATCTGCAGAGAGGTGACTATGTGGTTCACGTTACTTATGGTATCGGCAAATTTATCGGCGTTAAGACGATCAAGCAGGAGCAGGCAAGCGGTGAATATATTACGATCGAATTTGCCGATAAGGTAAAAATCCACGTTTCGGTTAATAATATTACGCTGGTACAGAAGTATATCGGGACGAGCCCTAAGCGGCCTAAACTTAGTAAGATCGGCTCTAAGAAATGGGAGAAGCAAAAAGAGAAGGTCGCCCGATCGGTTCGCGACCTGGCGGGCGAACTCTTAGAACTTCAGGCTCAGCGCCAGGCTATGGGCGGGATCGCGTTCGGCGAAGATACGAACTGGCAGATCGAATTTGAGGATTCCTTTCCTTATCAGGAGACGACCGACCAGACAACCGCGGCGGCTCAGATCAAATCGGATATGAAAGACGCGGTGGTGATGGATCGATTGCTGTGCGGTGACGTTGGGTATGGCAAAACCGAGCTTGCGATGCGGGCGGCTTTCAAGGCGGTTCAGGGCGGTAAGCAGGTGGCGATGCTGGTGCCGACGACGGTTTTGTCGGTGCAGCACGGCAGAAGTTTCGCAGAACGATTCGCTGAGTTTCCGGTTTGTATAGAGGTGCTCAACCGATTTAAAACTACCAAACAGGCCAGGGATATTGTCGAACGGGCAGGAAGCGGCAGGGTCGATGTGCTTATCGGGACGCATAGGATATTGAGTAAGGACGTGGATTTTAAGGACCTGGGGCTTTTGATAATTGACGAGGAGCAGCGGTTCGGGGTCGAGCATAAGGAAAGGCTCAAACGTATGCGCGTCAATGTGGATATTCTTACGATGACGGCGACGCCTATACCACGGACGCTGCATATGTCACTGTTGGGGCTGCGCGATATAAGTTCGTTAGGTACGCCGCCACTTGACAGGCGAAGCGTGGTTACCAGTGTCACTACATATAACGATCAGCTTATTCGCAAGGGTATAATTCGTGAGTTGAATCGCCAGGGGCAGGTATTCTTTTTGCATAACCGCGTTAAGACGATCGAAAGAAAAGCTATCGAGATCGCTAAGCTGGTAAGTGGCACCGATGCTCGCGTCGCTATCGCTCATGGGCAGATGTCCAAACGTGAACTCGAAAAAGCGATGGTCGCTTTTGTGACCGGGCAAATCGATGTTCTTGTTTGTACGACGATCATCGAATCGGGGCTCGATATTCCTAACGCTAATACGATATTTATCGATAACGCTGACAGGTTCGGGCTGGCCGAACTCCATCAGCTTCGCGGAAGGGTCGGCAGATATAAGCACCGGGCCTACGCGTATATGATGCTGCCAAAGAACCGCTCGATCACTCCTATTGCCGGACGTCGGCTCAAAGCTATCGAAGAGTATTCGCATTTAGGAGCGGGGTTCAGAATAGCGCTTCGCGATCTCGAGATTCGCGGTGCTGGCAATATACTCGGTTCAGCTCAATCGGGGCACATTCAATTGGTGGGCTACCAAATGTATTGCCAGATGTTGGAGCAGGCAGTTCGCAAACTCAAGGGTCAGGAAATCGAGAAGGTGCCGACGACCGTTATCGACCTCGGGTTTAGCAGTTATATCCCGAAAAATTATATCCCTACGGACCGGCACCGGATGGATGTTTATCGCAAAATGGCAGTTGCGGCAAACGATGACGATCTGAAACAACTCGCCGACGAATTGGCGGACGTTTACGGCCCTATGCCGAAAGAGGTAGAGTTGCTGCTCGAACTTTCGCGTGTACGGATCGCCGCGGATAAGGCCGATGTCAAAAGCATAGTCATATCCGGCCAAAACCTGGTGTTTACATTCGCCAAGGATACGAAGACGAACGTCAATTCTTTGCTGGCATATATAAAGGGCAAAGTAACAGTCGCTGGGCCTGAAACGGTTTATTTGCGATTAGACAAACACTATTTTGAGCCTGCGACGCTGATGACGGTTCTGCGGAAGATATTCAGCCTATGAGGAAAGCAAACGTTTTTGTGGATTATTTTCCTGGTTTAGCGTAAAATGCTGTTTTAGCGGAATTGTAATGGTTTGGCCTGTAGGAGCTTAATTTATGTGTAAGTATATATTGTTGTCCTCGGTGGTGCTTTTAGTTATCAGCGGGTGTGGGTTAAAAGAAAAACCTAAGTTCACAGAAGAGGAAATGGCTGTTATCGCTGCTGTTGAAAGAGAAGCTCTTCCTGTTCCGAGCGGCGGGTTTGTGCTTGCGGTCGGCGGTGACGTTATTACCGCCGATGATATAGCGACAGAGGGTGTGATAGAACATCTCAGGATGAATGTGCAGGCAAACAGCTTTGAAAAATTTTGTGTGATGGCCAGGCCGGCTCTCGAACAGATCGTGCAAAGTAAAGTGACGGATATACTGCTGTACAGTAAGGCGCGACAAAAAGCGGGCGATCAGATCGATGAAGCACTTGACAAGGAAGCGGAAAAACAGGTTCAGCAGCTTATCATGCGTTTCGGTGGAGATTACGGCAAGGCGGAAGAAGAGCTAAGACGCAATGGAATGGGCTGGGCGGACTTTAAAGAATCGCAAAAAAAGAAGATGCTGAGCCAGTTTTACGTTCAGGAAAAACTGCCGGAACCGAAACCTATAACCTATAGCGATCTGGTTAGCTATTATAACAGCGTTCGTGACAGTGAGTATTCAGTACCTGCCAAAATTACGTTTCGGCTGATAGATATTGTCCCTGACAAATTGACCAGCAGCGATCCTAATCTTAGTAAACAGTACCAGGCCAAAAAATTGTCCACAGAATTACTTACTCGGATCCATGCCGGCGAAGACTTTTCGACTCTTGCTAAACAGTACTCACATGGCCATCGACGTGCTCTGGGCGGTCTTTGGAAGCCGATCGGGTACGGCGCGTTGGCAGAGCCTTTCGATGTACTCGAAAAAGAGGCTGAAAAACTCGAGGTCGGTCAAATTGCAGGGCCAATCGAAGCAGGTGAACATATTTTTATAATGAAGCTGGAAGAAAAAACTGCCACAAGTTCCAAATCCTTTGAAGAAGTTCAAAGTGAAATAGAGAACAGGATCATTGTTGCCCAACAGATCGGATCGATCAACAAAATACTCGCTAAAGTCGTAGAGCAGGCGAACCTGAGCAATAAAGATGAGTTTATAAACTTCTGCCTTGAAAAAATATACCGGCAGATGAATTACTCAAACTGACCGATGGTCAGTTTGAGCGTCGTTCGTGAAGCGTGAAGCGTATTGCGTTCATTGAATGCCGAAAAACCTCGGCAACTATTTAAATTTTCGATAGTGGAATTTTTTATGGAAGTTATCGCACATGGGATAGACCTTGTAGATTTTCCGCGAATCGCGGAGATGGTGGATCGTCACGGGGAACGTTTTTTGAACCGGGTCTTTACCCGGACAGAGCAGGCCTACGCAGACTCGAACAAAAACAGTACCGAGAAATTAGCCGGCCGATTCGCCGCTAAGGAAGCTATACTTAAGTTGGTCGGGACGGGTTGGCGCGGCAAGATCGCATGGACGGATATCGAAGTTATCAACAACCACACAGGTCAGCCTGAAGTTACTCTGAGAGGTGAAGTTAAAAAAATAGCCGACCAGATGGGCATAAATCATGTCAGCGTAAGCATCACACATACCGCGAATTTCGCGATCGCTTCCGCTGTTGCGATAAGTAAGGCAAAAGATTAGCCGCCGATGAAAACTTCAACTTACGATTGCGTTGTAATAGGAGGCGGTCACGCCGGTGTCGAGGCAGCTCATGCGGCTGCGAAGATCGGGTGCAAAACCGCACTGCTGACAATGAGCAGGAACACCATCGCTCAGATGAGCTGCAATCCGGCTATTGGCGGCCTTGCCAAGGGACAGATCACTCGCGAAGTCGATGCGCTCGGCGGACTGATGGGGTTGGCGATAGACGCAACCGGTATTCAGTTTCGTATGCTTAATCTTTCCAAGGGGCCTGCCGTTCAATCGCCGCGGGCACAGGCTGACAAATACAAGTACGCCGAATTTATGCGGCACAAGCTCGAAGCAACGGAAAACCTGACAATCATAGAAAAGACCGCTGCCAATATCGTAACAGAGAACGACAAGGTCACCGCTGTTGTCTGCCAAGATGGGACAATGTATAAAACCCAAACCGTTATTGTGACGGCTGGTACTTTTCTGCGTGGTCTGATGCATATCGGGACAGAGCAATTCGCCGGCGGAAGATTAGGTGAACCTGCCAGTAACGAGCTTTCTTCGAGTCTTGAGCGAATGGGACTAAATCTCGAACGTTTAAAAACCGGGACGCCTCCTCGCCTCGATGCCAGTACCGTCGATCTCGATAAACTCGAAGCCCAGTATGGCGACAAAGAGCCAAAGCCATTTTCATATATGACCGGATCGATTGATCGTGAACAGGTGCCCTGCTGGATCACATATACAAATGCCGTAATTCATAAACTGCTGGCTGACAATCTCAGCCGTGCTCCGCTGTATACAGGGCAGATTAAATCGACAGGCCCGCGGTATTGCCCGAGTATCGAGGGCAAGATCGTACGCTTCGCTGACAAGGCACGTCACCAGGTTTTTCTCGAACCGGAAGATGAAAATGTTAATACGATCTACTGCAACGGTATAAGCACCTCGCTGCCCAGGGATGTTCAGGAACAGATGCTTAGTTTACTACCGGGCACGGAAAAGGCCCGTATCATTCACTATGCATACGCGATAGAGTACGACTATTGTCCGCCGATACAATTAACCAGTTCTCTGGAGACTCGTAAAATAGAGGGACTTTATCTCGCGGGCCAGATCAACGGTACGAGCGGCTACGAAGAAGCGGCTGGTCAGGGGATAATCGCCGGAATAAACGCCGCCAGAAAACTGTTGGACGCAGAACCAATAGTTCTCGGTAGAGACCAAGGGTATATCGGGGTGTTGATAGACGACCTGCTGACTAAGGGACTCGATGAGCCGTATCGGATGTTTACTTCTCGGGCGGAATTCCGTCTTTCTCTGCGATCGGATAATGCCGACAGGAGGCTGACAGGGATCGGCAAAGAGGTTGGGCTTGTCGATACAAAACGCTGGGAAAAATACGAGAAAAAATTGCAGGGTATCGAAAAGCTCAAAGATCATCTAAAAAACACACGCTCGCAGGGCCTGAGCCTTTGGCAGCATCTTCGTCAGCCCGGCAATAAGATCGCAGATACTTTGTTCGATAATAAAAATAGTTTCGATAAGTCGGTTGTCGAAGCGGTTGTCATCGACGCGAAATACGAGGGATACTTAAAAAAGCAGAATCGAATGGCGGCAAATCACAAGGCACTTGAAACTAAAAAGATACCGTCAGAACTGAACTATTATACCGTGGCCCACCTTCGCGCAGAAGCCAGGGAGAAGCTCACTGCATTTCGGCCAGCAACCCTGGCGCAGGCTTCCAGAATTAGCGGGATAACTCCTGCTGATATTACCGTGATACAAATTCACCTGAAAAAACTATCGCAATGAAGAAATTAACCGATAACATTTACAATCGCGATTTGGGCCGTAACCAGCGCAAGTTTAAGCTCTGGCGTTCGGCGGGGCTGATGCTGACTTATAAGTGCAATGCAAGCTGCGAATTCTGCTATTATAACTGCTGCCCACAAAACGACGGCCTGATGCCGGTAGAAACCGCGATAAACGCATGGCGGTCATTGAAAGCCATAGCTGGTAACGACGCGAAAATACACCTTACCGGCGGTGAAGTGTTTCTCTATTGGGACCATCTTCGAGAAATACTTATCGAAGGGCAAAAACAAAAACTCGGCAAAATCGATCTGATAGAAACTAACGGTTTCTGGGCAATCGATGAAAAAATCATTATCGAACGTTTAAAAACTCTCGATGAACTCGGCATGCACCAGTTCAAGATCAGCTGCGATCCGTTTCATCAGAAGTTTGTCGGGATCGAACCGGTTCGGCGATTAGCGGGCTTAGCACGGGACATGCTCGGAGATGAGCGGGTGTTGATACGGTGGGAGGAGTACCTGGAAAATCCTGTCGATATGAGAGAACTCTCCGGTGAACAGCTTAATCAACAGTATATGTCCGCTGTCGAAGAATATCCGTGCCGTTTTACAGGCAGAGCAGGAGGGAAATTAGCGGAACTGTTCGCTGACAAACAGATAGAAAATTTCGCATCGGTCAATTGCGGTGGATCATTTCTCGGCGCTAAAGGGGTTCACATCGATCCTTTCGGCAATGTCTTTAGCGGGACGTGCAGCGGGATCGTTGTTGGCAATATTAATAACACTCCCCTTGAAGAAATATGGGAGAGTTTCTCGCCGTCACAAAATGAGTTGATAAATACGCTTTTCAATTCCGGGCCTGCGGGACTTGTCGAAAAGGCGGTGCAACTCGGCTATGAAAAAGCAAAATGTTACGCAAGCAAGTGCCATCTCTGCAATAGTATTCGTGAGTTCTTCTTCAATAAGCAAATAGACAAGGCGACGATCGGGCCGACTCAGTGCTATGTTAGTGGTTTGTAGAGGTTGTTCTCGGTGATGTATTGAGCTACCTGAGGGTCGAGCATGCCGGTTACGTCGGCACCGGAAGCGATTTTTTCCCGGATTTCGGTACTGCTTATATCTATCAAAGGGGTTTGAATAATATTTTGCCGCAGTTTAAGGATACGCTCTTTGCCCCATTGACCCTTGTAAGATGTAAAATCGGGTCTTTCACAGCCTCCGCGGTACATTACCGATAGATCGCAGATATCTACAAGATCGAGAATTCGATAC
>JBHPGW010000029.1:0-34983 GCA_042569785.1 Planctomycetota bacterium
GCCTTGTCCTCACGACGGCCTAAATGCGAACAGAAAATATTAAAATGCTCTAATGAGAGGTTAAAAAAATGATGGACATTAGATGATTGAAATGGTGCAAGTTTTCTCTTGCTTGATATCTATAGTTCAATAACGCCAGCGACCATTTTCCAGCATTGCTTTATTCCGCTATTATTTCTATCATAAGGTCCCCCCATGCTTATGATCAAAATGCATTTCTGAGATATTTTCTCTCCAGCCTTAAGGCGGTTTACCACAACAGGATCTATGATTTTTAAATCGTAAAAATGACGAGAATAGATAAAACGGCACTCCCAGTCATTCCAAGGGTTTTTACTAAAATTAACACGGTTGGGTCGTATTAGTTGCAAGGATTTCCATTGTTCTTTTGGGATACCATTGAAAAAGCTGCTGTCTACTTTTTTATCATCATTGTGCAGCAGCAATGTGCTTTCTTCAATATATTGCAAAACATCTTCTGTGGATGCAACTCCTGTTTTTTTCCACCTGCCCTGCAAAAGAATTCTATTTTCAGGTTGACATCCATAGTTTTCAGATTCTCCGCCAATAGGAATTTCCAGGACATCTAAGATCATGGGCTCTTTACCGTTGATTAGTCTTTCATGCCCTATTGCCCCTTCATGGCCTTTGGGATTAAAAGGCCTGACCCACTCTTTTATACACATGTCAATTCCAGCTACACAACGTTGCCCCACACCTTTGTAAGAATTCGCTAAACAAATAATTTGTGCCATATTTGTTCTCGCTATAAATGAGTGATTAAGATATCGTCCCAATGATTTCGGAGATATTCAGCGACAAGTCTTCGGTGACATTTCTCTGGTATGGGTTCACTACACAAAAGGCAAGCATTGTTAATCTCTTCAGGTGTCACAAGATTTTCAATTTGTCGTTTGGTCATTAATTGCTTAAATTGGAATTCGTACTCACCCCAGTCAATCTCTTTTTTTTTGTATGTATCCAAAATATTCTTTGTTGGTGCAAGTTCCGGTCTGTGAAGATAGTCTATGTTACCAATCTCTTTGAGGAAGTACTCAATATCTCGTTTTTTGGTAAATCCAGCTAGTTGCGAGGCATTGTTCAGGCGTACATCAATTACGGTTTTTATTCCAGCATCCATTAATTTTGTGAAGAACTCACAAGCGCACTTTTTAGCAAAGCCTATAGTAAATATATTTGTTGTTGTTTTATTATTTTGCCCACTCATATAATTTATTTGGCTCCACGGATATATGAGAGATCTTTTGGGATTGTTGATCATACGCCTGCTCAATTAAGTCTGATTCCGTTTTTTCCGGTTCAAAAAGTGTTGGTTCAATTTTAAGTTTTTTAACCAGTCTACGTTCGGAATCGTGATGATCCTCAATTTTTCCATCTTCCAAGATATGTTTGATGGAAAGATTATATTCTTTGAGGTTTCGGCATATAAGGATAGTTCTGTGGCAATCCAAGGGTTCTTTCTCCATGCACATCAAGGCAACGCGATATTTTCCCATATTTGCAATGAAACGCTGAACTCCATCTTTGAATTCTTTTCTCTTGGCCATGCATTTGAAGTTCGCACAACCACTTTCATAACATGCCGGATCATCTGGGCGAGCACCAAGCTCTTTACCCAAAAACATATATTGAATAGAGGATTCTTTAAGAGCAGCAGAAAGAATGTCTTTGTTGAATTGGGAGCAATACCGGCTGTAAGGAACCGAACGAACGTCCACAATAATGCCAATTTTATGACATTTGAGTAAGTCAACAAAATATTCTACCGTATGGTTAGAATGGCCAATTGTATACAGGATGTTATGTTTTGTTTCACTCATTTGATAGGCGATAGAATACCCAAAGTTATCCGTTCTTTCCGTTCCATAACTATTACTGAATTAATGTAAAAAAACAATTACTATTTCTTCTCATATAATACCCAAACTTTCTTAAGTTATCAATGAAAAAATTTAAGGACAGCTCTATCGCACTAATTTTATGGCCAAGTTAACAAATTAAACTCATTCTGGCGAGGTTTTCGCTTTATGAGATTCGAGTGCGAGCATTGTTTTTTTTGTTTTGGGGCCTCGCGCGGCTTTTGGGGGTAAAATTGGGGGTTTCAGGGTTTTTTGTTTGTTAGGTTTTTGTCTCTTAGTAGGTGGTGGTAGTGTTGGGCGAAGCGGTGGGATTCGTCTCTTGTGTATTGTAGTAACTTTAGGGCTGGGCTGGTGCGGGGGAGTTTTAATGGGGCGGTGCTGCCCTGAACGTAGATTAGTTCTTCTTTTTTGGCTATTGATATTATTTTGCAGTTTGGTAAGTTTGCTGAATCATCACACGTACTTAACATTTGGTTTAATGCTGTCTCTGCGGCGTGTAGTTGGCCTAAGCCGCCGTCAATCAGGATCAGGTCTGGCCATAGTTCCTGGCCTTTCAAAGCGTACTTGTATCTGCGGGTGACTACTTCTGCGATCATGGCGTAGTCGTCGATTCCCTTAACGGTTTTTATTTTGAAGCGTCTGTAGCCTGCTTTGAATGGCCTGCCGTCGATAAACTTTACTAATGAGCCGACCGATTCTGTGCCTGCGATGTGAGCGATGTCTATGCCTTCTATTATTCTTATTGGCTCTGTGGTCTTTAAAACCTTTTGCAATTGCAGCAGGGCATCAGCGGGGTCTACTGCGAAGACTTCGGGCTGGAGGTTTTGGTCCGGTTCGCCTCTGCGGTCGAGGCGTTCTATAAGTCGGATGCGGTCGCGGAACATTGCGGCCTTTTCGTATTGCAGTTTTTCTGAAGCTTCGTTCATCTGTTTTTGCATGTTGCGCAGGACGATGGAGCGTTTTGATCTTAGGAATCTTGTCAGGTCGGTGATGATCTTTTTGTATTGTTTCCTGTCTATCTTAGCGGCGCAGGGTGCTACACATTGTTTGATACTGTAGAGTATGCACGGGCGGAAGAACTTCCTCTTGAAGTCGGCTTCGCAGATATCGAGATTGCACGTTCGGAACCTGAATATCCTTTGCAGTACGACCATAACCTCTCGCAGGTCCTTTGCGCCGGCGAACGGGCCGAAGAGGCGGGTGCCTTTGGGTTTTGGTTTTCGGGTGATATAGACGCCTGGAAAATCTTCATCGGTAGTGATTTCCAGGTAGGGGAAGGTTTTGTCGTCGGCGAGCTCGGTATTGTAGGGCGGGTGGATGTCCTTTATCAGGCGAGCTTCGGCGAGCATTGCGTCGACTTCGTTTTCGGTCTCGATATAATCAACCGATTCGACTTTATTTATCATTTCGACGATCTTTGGCCCGCGTGAAGAGTGCAGGTCGGCGGATCGCTGAAAGTAACTGGCGGCTCGTGAGCGTAGGTTCTTTGCCTTTCCTATATAGAGGACCTTATCTTCGGCAGCCTTCATGAAGTATAGGCCGGGTGCGGCAGGAAAATTCCTGATCCGCTCACGGATAGCGTCGAAGCGATCTTGTGTGTGTGTTTCTGTCATAAGAGCATTTTATCTGTAGTCGGGGGTTGATAAAAGGTTTTTTTGGGGTTTTGAGGCAATAAAAAGGTGTAAAAAACCGCTAAAATCGCCGTTTTGGGCTATTTCAAGGGGTATGCGTGCATTTTGGGGGAGTTAAAAAGTTGACAGGGCCAGCGTTTTCGATTACAATTTGGTGCTCTTTGATGTCGTAAGTTGGTGAGGAACTATGAAGTTGCCATCAAAAGTGCGGGATCGTTGTTTTTATCCCGGCGCTTGCGCTTAGGGCTTCTGGTTTGCGATGTTGGGCCTTTTTTATTGTTGCGGAAACCCCCTGCAGTGCAGGGGGCTAAAAGTATAAATTATCCCCCAATTTTACATTGGGGGCTCGTCAGACTCGGGCGAAAACCTGGGCTAAATGAATTTTGTGCATGAAAGGAAAAAATTATGCGATTGATCTTGTTTGACAGCCCTGATGAGGTAAGGAAGAACTTTTACCCTTTGGCGTTGAGCCATCCTATCTGGGAGCTTCGGTATGGTTTCAACACATTGGGGGATAAGCTGGCCGCAAAGGTCGGCGATAGTGTAGCTGGTTATTTTCTGGCTGAGTATATGGCTGATGTCCAGCGTGAGAAGACTGATAAGCCGGTAAATGATGCTTCAGTGCTTAGCGGCGATGATCTGCTGCTGGTTGATCCTCGTGTTAAGGCTGACAGCTTTGATGTTTCTGCTAAGGGAGCGAGCGAAGTAGGACTCGATGAGGACGGTAATGTTCTATATGCCCGTATCGCTAAGGAAGACCTTGGCAAGTTGACTACAAGTGATATTTGCGCGTTGCTGGAATCAGCTAAGGCGAATCTTGCCACAGTTGATGCCAAGCTGGTGTGCTGGCAGTATATCTGGGACCTGGTTCTTACCAACCCTGATCAACTGACTATAGACTTTAAGGCAGCCGGCCGCAGCGGTATCGAGGGTAAGGTTGAGCAGCCCAACGCGATTCGCGGCAGTGAAAAAGACGTTTATATCGCTGAAGGCGTTAATGTTCATCCGATGGTGGTGATCGATGCTGAGCATGGGCCTATATATATCGATAAGGGCGTTGAAATTCATCCGTTTACCCGAATCGAAGGGCCCTGCTATATCGGCGAGAACTGTATCCTGCTTGGAGCCAATTGCCGGGAAGGCAATTCGATAGGCCCGATGTGCCGAATAGGCGGTGAGGTTGAAGAATCGATCATACTTGGCCATTCGAATAAGTATCATGACGGTTTCCTTGGGCACGCTTATGTTGGTGAGTGGGTCAACCTGGGAGCTTTGACAACTAACAGCGACTTAAAGAACGACTATTCAAATGTTTCGGTTATACTCAATGGTAGAAAGGCGATCGATACCGGGTCGATGAAGGTGGGTTCCTTAATCGGCGACCATGTAAAGACCTCGATATGTACGCTGCTCAACACCGGTTCTTATGTCGGGGCGATGGCATTGCTCATGGCGACTGGTAAGCCTTTGCCTAAGTATATTCCATCGTTCTCATGGTTCCTGGAGGGTATCGTTACCAAGGGCTTTGGTAAGAACAAACTGTTCCAGACGGCAAACGCGGCTATGGGCAGACGCAAATGCAAGTGGACGGCGGCTCAGGAAAGTATGTGGAATGAGGTATTTAAAATGACGGCGCCGCAGCGTAAGGCAGCTGTTGCAAAGGGGCGTAAAGTAATGATGAATCGTTAATAATAATAGTTAGACAGGAGATAAATCAATGGCGACAGTAGAAGAACGAGTTAAATCAATAACAGCTCAGGTGTTGAAGATCGAGGCAGATAGTATCAAACTTGAGAATAGTTTCACCGAGGACCTTGGCGCAGAAAGCGTACAGTCAATCGAATTGGTAGCGATGTTCGAAGAAGAGTTCGGTATCGAGATGGACGAAGACGCGGCGTTGTCGGTTGAAAACGTCGGCAAAGCGGTAGACTACATCATCGAAGTCTGCAAAGAGCAAGGTGTTGATGTATAGTAAGAAAAAAAGAAAGGGTACCAAATGAGTAACGAAAGAAAAAAACATCCTCTGGTGGATACTAAGGAGCCGAACCTTCTGGAGGATACGTTTCCGCATGATCTGCCTCCTTTGATCAAGTTCGACGGGACGGTAGTTGAGCAGATCGACGGTAAGGCGGTCGAGTTCGATTTTGCGGCTGTTAAGAACAGGGATATTTTAATAAGTGATACGACGTTTCGTGACGGTCAGCAGTCCAGGCCTCCTTATACGATCGACCAGATGGTTCATATTTACGACCTGCTTGCCAAGCTTAGCGGGCCTAAAGGGATAATTCGGCAGACTGAGTTTTTCCTGTATACCAAGAACGACCGCGAGACTTTGGACCGCTGCCGGGAGCTGGGGCATAAGTATCCTGAGTGTACCGGGTGGATCCGTGCTGTCAAAGGTGATTTTCGCCTTGTCAAGGAAGCGGGTCTGAAAGAAACCGGTATGCTTACAAGTTGCTCCGATTTCCATATTTTTAATAAGCTCAAATTCCGCTCTCGCCAGGAATGTATGGACAGCTATTGCGAAGTTGTCGCGGCAGCTTTCGAGGCGGGCGTCAGGCCTCGCTGTCACATGGAAGATATAACCCGTGCCGATATTGACGGCTTTGTGCTGCCTTTTATCGATCGGCTGGTGGAAATGAGTGAGCAGGTTCCCGAGGAAATGCGAGTTAAGATCCGTCTGTGTGATACGATGGGTTTTGGTATCAGCTATCCGAACGCTGAACTGCCGAGAAGTATTCCCAAGCTGATCTATAAGCTGAATCGCGAATGCGGCGTGCCGAGTGACAGGCTTGAATGGCATGGACATAACGACTTCCATAAGGTGCATTCAAACGGCGGTACCGCGTGGCTGTACGGATGCGATGTTGTTAATACAACATTATTCGGCTTCGGAGAGCGAACGGGTAATCCGCCTTTGGAAGGCGCTGTCATGGAATACATAGCGTTGAAGAACAGTCTTGACGGTATGAACACGATGGTTATAACCGAGCTGGCTGAGTATATGTGTTCTATCGGATTGCCGATACCTGATAATTATCCGTTTGCAGGTCGGGCTTTCAATACGACTCGCGCGGGTATTCACGCCGGTGGTCTTCGCCAGGATGAGCGTATCTACAATATCTTTGATACTGAGAAACTTCTTGGTAAGCCTGCTCGTGTCGCGATCACCGACAAAAGCGGTGCCGATGGCGTGGCTCACTGGATCAACGAATTTTTTGGTATCAAAGGCAACGACCGTATCAGTAAGATCAAGGTACATAAAATGGCTCGGTGGGTTATCGATCAATATGAAGTCGATGGTCGGTTGACGGCGATAAGTGACCAGGAACTGGAAGTAAAGGCGAAAGAATTTTATCCTGATTACTGGGAAAAATATATAGCAAGTAATTAGTAAATCGGCTCCAAACCCCCGACAGTGCCGGGGGCTAAAATAGGTTTCAAGCCCCATTCTATTTCAGATAGAATGGGGCTTTCTTTTTGGCTAAGCAGTAGTATCGGTTATTTGCAGGCAGAGCATCTTTTTGGTTTTTTCGGTGATCCTGGCCTGTTCACTGATGCGGATCGGCCAAACCCAGATTATTCTTTGGGTATCGGCGACGATAAGGATTTTTTTTCGTATTCTCTCAGGCACTCGCTGGGCAGTGAGGAATTTGCCTATTTTTTTCTCCTGCGATTGGCCAAATGGGACGAAACGCTGACCCTTACCGCGAGGTCGCAATTCCAAAGGGAGGTGGAGCTTATCCAGGTCGAAGCATTCTAAAAAAGCGGTTTTGCCGGCTTTGAATCTCTCAGTCGGCATCTTATCGTGAACGATTGACGCTTCGACAAGAAAATTTCCAAATCTGCTCTGGCCGGGGATCTTCAGCTCTATGGGCCTTGTAATTTGCTCCTGCGTTTTGCGGGGATGCTCAAAGATGAGTTGATCATATTCCCGTCGAACGGTGAAACCTTTCGGGAGTTCGATCTTTCGGCCGCCATCTTTGTTTCGAGCTAACTCTAAGATTCGCAGGTAATGATCCTGTGTCAAATCCCTTTCACCGCATCCGATCTTTAAGATTGCTTCGCGAAGAAGTTCGACCCGCAGAGGCTGGTACTGAGCTAAAAGTTCCTTTATCAGAACTGTTACCGTTTGGTCCGTAAAAGTTATAATGTTATCTCTGATTTTTTCAAGGTCAGCTTCGAGCAGAGATGCAAATCCTCTTGCTGATTCTGAGAGTGTAAACAGAGTTTGGGCTAAGGGTTTGGAGCAATTTTTTTGTAACTCGGGGATCAGTCGATGGCGAATATAATTTCGTCGGTATTTACAATCGGTATTTGTGTGGTCGCGGCGCCATTTGATATCTCTCAGTTTCAAATACTCAAGAATCTGTTCTCTGGTAAGGTTCAACAATGGACTTGTGAAGAAAATCCCCTGTCCCAGGTTTCGCTTTGGGCGGATACCGGTAAGGCCGCGAAAACCGGTGCCACGGGTCAGACGTTGAATAATAGTTTCGGCGTTGTCGTCTTTGTGGTGGGCGGTAGCGATATAACCGCAATTATATTGCCTGGCGATACTGGAAAGACTCTCGATCCTCAAATGGCGGGCGGCAGTCTCGATGGAGAGTTTGTTTTTTTCGGCGTAAGCCGGCACATCGACCTGTGTTACGGTGACAGGGATATTAAGTTTCTCCGCTTCTTCGATAACAAATCGTTCGTCAGTATCAGCATCGGAGCCTCTTAGCTTATGGTTTATATGAGCGCAGTACAGTTCAGCATCAAGTTCGCCATTAAGTTTTAATTGCGTCATCGCATATAAAAGAGCCATCGAATCGGCGCCGCCGGAAACAGCTAAAAGGATTCGTGCGGCTGAACTGAACAGGGCTTTATCTTTTATAAATTCGCTAGTTGTTTTTTCAAGTTCCACCATTTTTTCGTTATCGATAATCAACAACTTATAATAATTCCAGTTAAAAAGAGCCGATATTTCGATAGCCTGACTAAACCATAAGGTTTCTGGATTCCCGCTTTCGCGGGAATGACATTAATGGTCAATCGGCTCTAACTAACTGAATTTGATATTATACCAAATCCGATTATTAAACGCGTTTTTGTCATTTCGACCGGAAGGACACGAAGTGGCCCAAAGCGGATAAATCTGTTAAAAAATAGATTTCTCGACTCGCCTACGGCTCGCTCGAAATGACATATAAGCGCACTAATTATTTGTACTTCGTATTACCTGCCAATTAAAAACGGGTCTGACGTTTGGCCAGACCCGGGTTTTAGTTTAAAAGTTTTGCTTTGAATCTCTATAGCAGTTACTCGCCAGCTGGAGCGGTTTTGGTCAGCTCGGCGATTCTTTCTTTTGCGAATTCTTTATAATTGGCTTTGAGTTTTTCCTTTTTGACAGCCTGCTGATAAAGAGCCAGAGCTTCATCGAATCTTGACATGCTTCTGTCGAGAATACGGGCGGCTTTAAAACAGGCCGGATATTCACTGTCCGGGTCCCACTGGTAAGCTCTTCGATAGTAGAGAAGCGCAACGCTTGGATCCTGGAAATCTTCACATATCTTTGCCGCACGATATGCGGCATCGTCAATTTTGTCACTTGTGGGATGCTTTCTGATGAGTTGATTATATTTGAGCAGTGCCAGGCGAAGTTCGTCCTCATTATTGATGATAATCAGTCCCCTGGCCTTTTTCTCGATCCTTAGAGCTTCGTCGTACATATAGTCAGCCTCAACGATCGATTCGGTGGCTCGCAGCTGCGGTCCGGCAATTGTCGCTTCAATGATGTAGTTATATCTAACGATGCCTTTCAAAGCTTTTAGCTCTTTTTTAGCCCAGGTGACCTTTGCCGCTTCGCCGGTCTGAGTATAAAGCTCGATCAGAGATTCAAGCCCATACTGATATGCCAGCCGATTGTAAACTACCTGTTCAACAATATCAGCCTCACCGGCATCGGAAGTAACCGTTGCGACCTGCGGCTCGGAACCTGCCAGAACACGTTGCGATTTCCCACTGTCGATGCCGTCGCATCCGACAAGTGCGTACAAAAATATCGCGAGAACCGCTGTCAGAATTGTTTTTGCCATAATGGCCTCCTTTCAACCCCAAAATTATATTCCGCTAACCGGATAAAACCTTTAAAAACCGTTAATCGATTATCATCTAAATTCCCGACGCGTCAAGGATAAACATTAAAAATTATTGTTTAAGTATTCCGGTTTTCCGTCGTCGGCGTCGAATTTTTTCGTTTCTATAGTTTCAGCTGAAACTGTGATACGCTCGATTCGTTCTGCTTTTTTTGTATTGCTGTCAACTGTTACCAGAATTGCGTTGATCCTGACGTTGCCGGTAGCTATTTCAAAAGGATAAGGCATCTGCGTCTTAAAAGATTTTAACACGCTCTCGGCTCCTCTGCCCAGTATCGAATCGTGCGCCGCTGTCATGCCGACATCTGTAATGTATGCGGTTCCTTTTGGGAGTATAGTTTCATCGGCGGTTACAACGTGTGTATGGGTGCCGAAACAGCAGCTTACTCTGCCGTCGAGATAATGCCCCATCGCAATTTTTTCGCTGGTAGCTTCTGCGTGAAAATCTACAATGATAATATCGGCCTGTGGCTGGATTTTGCTTAGTATCTTATCGATGGTATTGAACGGGCACTCGGCCGGCTTCATAAATACTCTGCCTATCAAAGACACTACCACTACTGACGGGCCTTTACCTGTTTGATAAACAGCGAAGTCTTTTCCTGCGGCAAAAGGTGAAAAATTTGCCGGCCGAACGATGTAATCGGCGGTTTCCAGGGTTTGAATGATATCCCTTTTGCGGTAGGTATGGTCGCCGAGGGTGATAAGGTTTACGCCGTATCTTAGCAATTTATCATAGATCTGAGACGTCAGTCCTGAACCGCCCGCGGCGTTTTCGGCATTGGCGATCACGCAGTCAACATTCAGGTCCTTGACCATGGTCTTGAGCTTTTCAGCCAGTACAACTCGTCCCGGCCGGCCAACTATGTCACCGATGCAAAGAATGTTTAATTTCATAATTCGTGACTCATATCAATACTGATTTTTCTTTCTTTTGACAGGGTAATAGGATTAACTTGATTTTTTAATCTTGTCGGTTGCTGGTTTAAAATCGTGAAAACAACATTTTATATCAAATTACCGTTCCAAAACCTATTCGGACAACACACCCTTACGCTCCGGGTCAAAAACGAAAGCTAATTACCCGTTTTAAGCCCTTTTGCGATTCTTTCGATAGCTTCAGTAATTGTTCCAGGCTCAGCCATTCTTCCTGTCCCCTGCGTCCCGCATGCAAGTCTGCCATGCTCGGGCCCTATCAGGTCAGCGCCCATTTGCTTAACTGTTTCTATGTTCTTCTGCACCGCTGGATTTTCCCACATGTCATTATTCATTGCCGGTGCGATCAGAATAGGTTTTTGCCACGAAGCGCACAGGATGGTACTGACCAGGCAATCGCAAATCCCATTGGCGAATTTGGCGATGATGTTAGCGGTAGCAGGAGCTACAATAACAATATCCGCCCAGTCGCGAAGATTGATATGGCAGATATTATAGCCATCCGGATGTGTCCACAAGCTGGTAAAGACCGCTGAATTTGTAACCGCCTCGAAGCTTTTGGGCCCGATGAGTTCGCAGGCATTTTCGGTCATAGCCGTTTTTACACAAGCCCCCAAACCCGTAAGTTTCGCCGCCAGGTCGACCACTTTATAAGCGGCGATACCAGCTGTAACACAAAGTAATATTTTCAGATTACCGAAATTTGTTTTCGCTTGTTTCAAGACTTTCACCTATTACTTTTTTTGCTCACTCGGATCGGCAATACCGCTGGCGTCATAATCAATCGCGATCTTGTCCTCAATGATCTCCTGGACAACGATCTCCATCTGCGTCATTCCTTCGGCATCTTCAATTAAAGGCCTGGAACCTGCCAGCAATTCATTGAGCCGCTTCTGGATCAAAGCCGTCAGTTTGAATCTGCCCCCAACCTTTTTAATCAGTTCTGAGTCTCTTAGTTCATTTATCATTATTCTTCTCCAATTCAGTTCTGGATAATTTCCACCACTTCGTTTACCGCCTGTTCCAAATCCTCGTTTATAACCATCCGGTCATAATACTGCCAACCGACCGCGATTTCATCGTCGGCGTGGTTGATTCTTTTTTCAACAACTTCAGGTGTCTCTCTGCCCCTGTGGTTGAGCCTTTTGGCCAAGTCCTTGTGTGTCGGCGGCAGGATAAAGATCATCTTAGCGTCATGGTAAAGCACCTTGACCTGCTTGGCGCCCTGGACGTCAATTTCCAGGATAACCGTTTTGCCTTTGGAGAGCACTTCATCCACTTTGCCTTTCGGCGTCCCGTACATGTTCCCGAAAACATCGGCATATTCCAGCAGCGAACCATTGTCAATATACTCCTGGAACTTTTCAGCCGACACAAACCAGTAATCCACACCGTCAACTTCACCGTCAGCCGGCACTCTTGTAGTAACCGAGACGCTGATGCAAACATCATCCAGGCGTTTGATAACTTCTTTGCAGATAGTACCTTTGCCAACCCCGGAAGGTCCGCTGACTATAACAAGTTTACCTTTATTTTTTCGCTGCTCATTCATACTATATTCGATATCTATCCGGCTTAAGAATTGTTATTATCTATTCAACGTTTTGTACCTGTTCTTTGATCCTGTCAATGAGACATTTTATTTCTACCACATAATGGATTATTTCTGTGTCACCGCTTTTGCTGGCTATAGTATTAGCTTCTCGCAGCATTTCCTGTGTAATAAAATCGAGCTTGCGTCCTGCCTGGGTATTTGACCGCGAGGTTTCTCTGAACTGCTCAAGATGGGACCGCAGTCGGCTAATCTCTTCAGAAATATCGCAGCGGTCGGCATAGATCGCAACTTCACGTGCCAGGGTATCGCTGTCTAATTGAAGATTCGCCTTGGTCAGCAAAGAGTCGACTCTGGTGCTTAGTTTTTTCTGATATTCGGTCAGAACGATAGAGCTTCGCCCGCTTATTTTTTCAAGGCAATCGAGCATTGAACCGCAATGGGTATCAAAATCATCTGCGATTGTCTGCCCTTCAGCCGCTCGCATCTTCTTGAGTTCGACGATAGCGCGCTCAGTAACGCTTAAAATATTTTCTTTGATCCTTTGGGCCTTCGCCGCTTCAGGGACTACAGGGGTCATTATTCCAGGCAGATTCAACAGGTTGACAACATCAAGCCGAGACTTTATCTCAACTGAAGAAGCGATTTTGGCCAACTGGTCGGTGTAACTGCGCAGAGCTGTTTCGTCTATGTCAAAAAGTTCGCTTGCTGAAATATTTTTGAGTCTCAAATTGTAATTGATACTTCCGCGTGCCAGGTGACTCTGGAGCAGTTTTTCGATACCATCTTCGAGGAACGCAAGCGAATCCGGCAGCTTGAGCCTTGTCTTGAAGTACCTGTTATTAACGGCCCTTATCTCGACCAGATAGGTTGTATCATCAAAGGTACCATCGGCCTGGCCATATCCCGTCATACTATTTATCATTGCCAAAACACCTTAAATTAGAGTTTGGTAATCTACGCTATTAGTTTCCAGGCAGATTCACTTCTGTAGTAGTCTCGACATCGATCGGCTGACTCTGGCTCACAGGCGCAGTTACCGGAGAACCATATTCACTAACGGACGGTCTGTACCACTTTGCCATAACAACGCAAAGCGTCAAAAACACCGCAACAAGCGTTATCGTAAACCACGTCAGAAAGTCCCCAGTCTTGGAGCCAAGGATACCGCTGGCCATTCCGCCGCCAAAGGCACCGCTAAGCCCGCCGCCCTTGCCCTTTTGCACCAAAATAATAAGCACGAGCAATATCGCACATGGCACAAAGATAACAAAAGTAACTATCTTCATTAACAAGCTAACCGCCAAAATTGGTAAAAACACTGTCATATTCATTCCCCTAAACTGTAATTAACATTTTTTCTAAAATAAACCATCTATCAGCCAACGGCTTTTATCATCGCAAGGAACGAATCAGCTTTAAGGCTCGCACCGCCGACCAGCAGTCCGTCGATATCGCCCTGGCCCATCAACTCCGCGGTGTTTTCCGGCTTAGCCGATCCGCCATACTGAATTCTAATTTCTTCTGCAATTTTTTCATCGTAGAGTTCGGCGATTAATTTCCTTATCATCACATGCACTTGCTGAGCCTGCTGCGAAGTAGCGGTCTTACCCGTACCGATCGCCCAGACAGGTTCATAAGCCAAAGTAACCGCTGCAACCTTTTCGGCAGTTAGACCCGCAAGCCCTTTCTTGACCTGGTCTGTTACAACCTGGTCTGTCTTGCCGGCTTCACGCTCTTCGAGCAATTCGCCCACACAAAGGATAGGCAAAAGCCCGCCGGAAATCGCCGCGTGGACTTTCTTATTTACAAGCTCGTCCGTTTCGCCGATCACATGACGGCGTTCCGAGTGACCGCAAAGAACATAATTACATCCAACGTCCTTGAGCATATCCGCACTTATCTCGCCGGTAAAAGCTCCGCTGGTTTCAAAGTAAACGTCCTGTGCACCTAAGGAGACGTTCAAGGAACTGATAGCGGAAGCTACCGATTGCAGATAGACAAAAGGAGCGATTACCGCAACGTCAACACTGTTATCATCAAGACCGTCAGCGATTCCCTTAGCCAATGCAGGTCCGCTTTGGCTGTCAGTGTTCATTTTCCAGTTGCCCGCAATAAAAGGCTTTCTCATAATTATTCTTTCCTGTTCTAAATACCAGTTATAATTTTTAACACTTTAGCCCCCAGTACCGCATGGGGTTCAACCGTGTTTTAAAGCAATTCGGTAGCCCTTGGAAAACTGCCCAGAACTGAAAGCTGTAAGCAGTGTCCACGAGCCTGTTCGAGGGCCTTTTGCACATTCTCATGCGTCCGGTGCCCCAAAAAGTCCATAAAGAAATAGTATTCCCACTGCCTCTTTTTGCTCGGCCTGGATTCGATATTCGTCAGGTTGATATCGCAGCTCTTGAATACATCGAGCACATCAGCCAAAGCGCCGGCCTTATGACCGGTACTAAACAGGATCGCTGTCTTATCGTCGTCGGTCGGCTTGGTGTCCTCTTTGCTGATAACCAGGAACCGCGTTATATTATTACTAATATCTTCGATATTCGCACGGATAATCTTTAGGCCATACAATTCAGCCGCGGCTATGGAACCTATCGCGGCCGCTCCAGACTGATCGGCTGCTATCTGAGCAGCTTTAGCCGTCGATGGCGCAGGCACCGTTTTGGCCTCTTCGAAAGTCGAACTAAGCCAGTTACGGCACTGTGCGAAAACTTCCGGCTTTGAGTAAATATGCTCGATCTCTTCGAGCGGACAATTCGCAAGAAGGTTGTGATGGATAGCCATCAATACTTCGGCACATACCTTTACATCCGTATCCACCAAAGCGTCAAGCGTCTCTATCACTCCGCCGCCTGTGGTGTTCTCTATCGGGACAATCCCCAAATCGCAATGGCCCTTACTGACCTCGTCGAATATACTTCTGATATCAACCAGCGGTTCGTATTCAACACTCTGGCCGAACTTGAGCATCGCGGCACAATGGCTGAAACTACCGCCAGGGCCAAGATAACCGATACGTAACGGCCTTTCCAAAACGAACGAGCCGCTCATCAACTCTCGCCATATCGCTTTTAAACAACTGTTCGGCAAAGGCCCTTCGTTACTTTTGACGATCCGCTCGAAAACTTCTTTCTCACGGTCGGGGGCATAGATCGGCTTATCAGATTTGTTTTTCAGTTCACCGATCTCAACCACAACGCGCGCGCGCTCGTTGAACAGCTTGACGAGCTTAACGTCAAGATCGTTAATCTGTTTTCTCAAATCTTCAAGACTCATAATTCGCATCCAAAGTTCAGCCAAAAAAGTTTCTGGCCATTTTTATTAAAACTACTATATTTAACAAAAATTGCCATCAGAGTCAACTAAAATGCCAAAACTGATAAAATATACGATTTTCAGAACAAATTCAGGCTATTTCACCCTGGCAGGCACCAAAACAGCCCTACACAGAACGCTCCTACCAACCCCAAACGCTAAAGAAGCCGAAAATCAGATTCGCAATATTTACCAAGCCCCCCAATACCAAAAAGACTACTTCAAGCCCCTACAACAAAAAATAAAAACTTATTACCAAGGCAGTTACACAGATTTCACCACATACCCACCCATAGAGATTTGCGGCAGCCAATTCACCCAAAAGGTATTGAAAGCCTGCAGAAAGATAACCTACGCCCAAACAACAACCTACCAACAATTAGCCAAACAAGCGAATTCGGCCAAAGCCGCAAGAACAGCCGGCACAGTAATGGCCAACAACCCCCTCCCCCTAATAATCCCCTGCCACAGAATAATAAAAAGCAATGGCGAAACAGGAGCCTTCTCCGCCGGCCAAGGAACCACCGCCAAAAAAATGATGCTGACCTTAGAAAAAAAAGTGTGAACGCTTACGATTTTTCTTTTGGGAAATTTTTTACAGCTATATAAATGCCATAAGCTAATTCATCGGCCTTATGCCAAACAGTCGGTTTTTTATAGCCAACCTCAGCCGCAATTCTCACCTCCAACTTACATCCTTATACTCTTATGCTCTTTCGTTCTCTTCAAGCCTTTTGATCTGTCTTCGGTGGGCGATTCTGGCGACTGAGCTCATACGGTTAACGATGGTTTTGCCGTTGATGTGGTCGTTTTCGTGCTGCAGGGCTCGTGCGTATAGGCCTTCGGCTTCTTCGGTAAATTCATTGCCGTCAAGATCGGTAGCGGTGACGGTGCATTGGCTGAATCTTTTAACCTTGGTATAAATCCCCGGTACGGACAAACAGCCCTCTTCCATCAAATCGGTTTGGCCGGAAGTTGTAACGGTTGGATTGATGTAGACCTTTACGTTTTCCCTGGTTGCATCGAGTGAGATTATAAATATACGCAGATCAACTCCAGCCTGCGGCCCGGCAAGGCCGACACCTTTATGTTCCAGCATGAGATCGGTCATTTTCTCAACGAGCCGACGAATATCATCATCGATTTTTTCGATTGGTTTAGACTCATCGGCCAATACTTTAGCCGGGTAATGAGTTATTTTGCATTTGTCAATATCGATATCAGCCATGTCTCTATTTAGCAGCCATCCGTACTTATTCAAATTTTTCGGTGTTAAATGAACTTCCCAGGTAAAGTTTTTTAACGGTTTCGTTCTGCACGATCTCTGATGATGAGCCGGCGCCTATTACTTTTCCGTGGTCTATGATGTAGGCTTTGTCCACCACTTCGAGCGTTCTTTCAACGTTATGGTCGGTAATAAGGATACTTACTCCTGAATCGTGAAGCCGACGAATTTCGTCCTGAAGTTCTTCAACAGCGATAGGGTCGACTCCGCTGAAAGGTTCATCCAGCAGTATCAGCGATGGGTCAGTCACCATCGCTCGTGCGATTTCCAGTTTCCGCCTTTCACCGCCCGAGAGGAACCTGCCGTGACTTTCTGCGACCTCTGTCAGTGAGAATCTTTCGATGAGCATATCAGCCTTATAATCTCGCTGAGCCTTGGTGATCGACATTGTTTCCAGGATCGCATAGAGGTTATCTCTTACACTGAGTCGTTGAAAGATACTCGGCTCCTGTGAAAGATACCCGATCCCGAGCCGGGCACGTTTGTACATTGCCAGTTTTGTAATATCGTGGCCTTCGAAGACGACCGACCCGCCGTCAGGCGAGATCATTCCCATGACCATTCTAAAAGTAGTAGTCTTGCCAGCCCCGTTTCTGCCGAGAAGCCCGACAATACTTCGCTGAGCTATTGTGATCGATATCTGATTAACGACGGTTCTGCCGGAATATTTCTTTTCCAGCCCGCAGGTCTCGAGAAGAGTCATGTTTTCTACCAAATCAGCACCTCTTGTTTTCGTATCTCAATTATTGCATCCGGTTATTCGCAGGTCGTATTATAGCAATAATTACGTTCAAAGCAAATAAATAGCCGAATAAGAAAAACAGCGAAATCCGAACCTAAAAAGGCGACCAGAGGGATAAAAATTAAAATATAGTAGCTTTTTTACATGCTTTTTGCTATTTAGTAAAAGTTTACAAAGAGTATTGGCGGCTTTATCAGGATTAAAAATGTTTGCTGTTATAAGTGATATACATTCGAATTTAGAAGCCTTGACCGCGGTTTTGAACGATATCGAAAGTCGCGGCATCAGCACGATATACTGTCTCGGGGATGTGATCGGCTATGGGCCCAATCCCCGTGAATGTCTCGACCTGATCATTGAAAAGACCAAATGGTGCATTCTCGGCAACCATGATTACGCGATCTTTTATGAGCCGACCAACTTCAACTATTCGGCTGAACAGGCAAGCTTCTGGACCCGCGAAGTTATGGAGACCGACATGGACCCCCAATCCCGTGACAGACACTGGGATTTTCTGGGCACTCTGCCGATGCGTCGCAGCGTAAATGCCAAGTTGGCAGATAGTACCGTGAAGATGGATTTTGTTCATGCTTCGCCTCGCAGGCCGATCAACGAATATGTCTTCCCCGATGATGTTTACAGCAATCCGATGAAGATCCGCGTACTGTTCGAGCGTGTCAAGCACATCTGCTTTATTGGCCATACCCATCTGCCGGGCGTCTTTCTCGATGAGCCGGACTTCTACCTGCCCGACGAACTCGGCGACGCCTATCCGATCATCGAAGGCGAGAAGGCTATCATTAACGCAGGCTCAGTCGGCCAGCCTCGGGATAAAGATAATCGCGCAAGCTATATCTACGTCAAAGAAAATATGGTGCATTTCGTTCGCATGGAATATGACATCGAAAAAACGGTCGCGAAAATAAAAGCCATCGACCAGTTAGACGACTTCCACGCCGAGCGGCTCAGGGAAGGAAGATAAGCTGTTCAAACTGACCGATGGTCAGTTTGAGAATTTAAAAATCAAAATTTAAAAGTCAAAATTGTCGAATCCCGATAAATCGGGATGGCTAATTTTGTTATTATTAGAATTTGGAATTTAGAATGAAAAATAAAACGATTTTAGTAGCAGTTGCCGTTTTGGCTTGTATTAATGTAACCTTTGCCCAAACCGAACTCGCGGCACCAGCTTATGATTTCCAGGCTCTGGGGGGCGGTGCGGATACGATTACACTCGGCTCGGTAGATAAGGAAAGCGGTTTTATGTTCGAGTTAATCCTTGATACTAAAGGTGCCGCTATCGCAAGAGCAACTTTCAGCGGATTCGACGACCGTGATCATGAGGACCCTCAGCCGCTGATTATCCTTTCGCCGGTACAGTTAGGCAATAACCGAGAGGTTCTGTCAATGGCCAGCGGCCCGTTCGTGTTCGTCGAGCAGGGCCGTCAACTGGCGTTGGATCAGTTGAACTGGAAAACCTTCACGCCCGAAAAAGATTACGATACCGGCTCACAAACCGCTCGCTTCGAGGCGATCATCAAGGATAGAAATACCGGCAAAGAGATTGTCAAATTAGTTAAAACCTATACTGTCTCTCCCGGCACCTACGACATTCTCTGTGACCTGACCGTTGAGAATCTTTCTGCCGACGAGCAAAAATACAGCTACAATTTGATAGGCCCGCTCGGCCTGAAAAGAGAAGCCGTCAGAGCCGATGGAAGACAGGCAGTGGCATGTTTCAAAAATTCCAAAGGCGAATTTACCACCAAAAAACTCAATATCAAAAAGCTCGTCAAACCAAAAAAACCAGAAGATATTCAACTGAAAAAGGACAGCGACTATTTTCTTTGGGCAGGTTCGGCAAATAAATATTTCGCCGCGGTAGTTATCCCCCAGCCCGATGAGGGAAAAGAATTTGTTAACTGGATCGATGACAAGACCGCTAAATTATACAATCCTGACCGGGATGCAAAAGCTGCTACTGGCGACGAAACGGTAGGGGTCAATTTTAAAATTATGCAAAACACCCTCGCCCCTGCCAGCCAAATGGAAGCTGCCAAAAAATACAACTTCAAGATATATCTCGGGCCAAAGGACAAAAGGATATTCGATAAGAACGAAGAATATAAACGAATTGGCCTTCTACATACGATAGATTTCAGAGCGTGCTGTTGTCCAAAGAACATTATACATCCATTGGCGTTTGGGATAATGGCAACTATGGAATGGATGTACGGGCTTATTCCCAATTATGGTGTTGTCATTATTATTCTGGTATTCTTTATTCGCATAGTGATCCATCCGCTGACGAAAAAGAGCCAGGTCTCGATGAGCAAGATGACCAAGCTGGGGCCGATGGCAGAACAGATAAAGAAGAAATACGCCAATAACAAGGCTGAGATGAATAAGCAGATGATGGCTCTTTATAGAGAACAGGGCGCTTCGCCGGTAATGGGTTTTTTGCCGATGCTGGTACAGATGCCGATCTGGATCGCGTTGTACAGCACGATCTACACAAGCATTTCACTTCGCGGAGCCGCATTCCTGCCTTTCTGGATCACCGATCTGTCCGTGCCCGATGCACTGATAAGGTTCAATGCGTTTACGCTGCCGATTTTCGGTAAGATAGATTCCTTTAACCTGCTGCCGATCATGATGGGCGTAGCGTTCTATCTGCAGCAAAGGTTAATGCCCAAGCAAGCCGCTGCTGCCAGCAATCCGCAGATCGCCCAGCAGCAGAAAATGATGATGGTTATGATGCCGATACTCTTCCCGCTGATGCTCTACAAAGCACCATCCGGATTGAATCTCTACATTATGGCAAGTACATTCGCAGGCGTTATCGAGCAGTTTATTATCCGCAAGCATATCCGCGAAAAAGAAGAAACTGAATCTACCGGCCTGGTCGCGGTGACCAGCAAGACAGGCGGAAAAGTTAAAAAGAAAAAACCAAAACCATTCTTCAAAACCTAATCACCATATTGTTAGCCCCCTGCATTGCAGGGGGTTATTAAAAAAAAGCCCGAAGCGCAAGCGCCGGGATTACGAGCGCCGGAAAAAATTAACCGACATGCCTAATACGCAATACGACACAGCCGATACGATTATCGCGGTAAGTTCGCCAGCCTCACGGCAGGCGGTGATCGTCCGTATCAGCGGCCCGCAAACGAGAGAGACTCTGCGGCAGATATTCACCAGCCCGGCACCCATGAAAAATATCGGCCTGACAACCGGATACATTACAGTTGATGATTTGCAGATACAGGCAACTGCCTATCTATTCAAAGCGCCGAATTCATATACCGGCGATTGTCTCGTCGAGTTTCATTTCTACTCCAATAATAGTCTCACCGAGGCGCTGATGACCAAGCTCCTGTCGCGGGACCTGAGAATGGCCGAACCCGGCGAGTTTACCGCGCGGGGCTATCTTAACGGCAAGATGGATATGACTCAGGCAGAAGCCGTTGCGGAGATCGTCGCAAGTTCGAACAAATTCCAACTCGCCGCCGCTGAAAAACTATTAGCTGGAAAATTGGCCCGGACAAATTCGCAAATTACCACGCAGATTCTCGATTACCTAAGCCTGCTTGAGGCGGGCCTGGATTTTACCGACCAGGATATCGAATTCGTTTCGCGACAGCAGGGCCTGGAAAAAATGGCACAGATAAAAGCCGAACTCCAGCAGTTACTCGCAGGCTCGATCAGTGACGAATCAATAATCGATCTGCCCGCTGTCGGGATCGCAGGGGCGACCAATGCCGGCAAAAGCAGCCTGTTAAATAAACTGCTCGGCTCCGAAAGAAGCATCATCTCGGAAAATCGAAAAACCACCCGTGACGTCCTGACCGCGCAGCTAAAGCTCGACCACTGCGATTGCGTACTCTTCGATTGTGCAGGTCTGATAGTCGAACCGCACAATATCCTCGATGAGTTGGCCCAAAAAGCCGCTATCGAAGCCCTGCAAAATTCTTCGATCGTAATTTTCTGCGTCGACATATCGAAATCAGATTTCACCGAAGACATTTACATCCGCAAACTGATAACCCCTCAGATTTTGATACCCGTGGCCACAAAGGTCGACCTGCTTGACACCTCCGCCTTAGAGAAAAAACTGGCCCAGTTAAAGAATTTATTCGGCGACAGTTTTTTGCCGATCAGTGTAACAGCCGACATCGCCATAAAAGAACTGCGAGAGAAAATTGATGCCTTACTTGTCGAACTAACGGTTCCATCCTCGCAGGACTCAATAGCACTAACCGCTCGACACAAACTATCTGTCACCGATGCTATCGATAACATTAACCAGGCCATCGAAGAGACAAAAGCCGACAATGATGAAATCACCGCGATGATACTGCGCTCTGCCTATCAAAGCCTGACAACTATCGAACAGGTCAGCATCGACGAAAAGATACTGGCCAATATTTTCAGCCGCTTCTGCGTTGGAAAATAAAAAGAGCACAAAGACGGGAGTCTACGTCCTTGTGCTCTTATGATTTAAGCTCTTTTTTTATTTATCTTTAGCTTCGAATTCAGCATCGATCACGTCATCACGGTCCTTTTTCTCTGACTCTTCAGCAGGTTCAGTTTGCTGCTGAGTTTGTTCACCGCCTGAAGCAGCCTGTTTCTTTGCCGCTTCTTCGTAAAGGATCTTGCCCAGTTCCTGACTTGTCGTTGCAAGATTTTCCGAGGCCTTCTTTATCGCATCTGCGTCTTCGCCTTTGACCGCCTCTTTGAGATTGTTCACCGCCGATTCAATATTACCGCGAGTCTCAGACGAAACTTTGTCACCGTGTTCTTTAAGGGTTTTTTCCGTCGAATAGACCAACTGGTCAGCCTGGTTCTTCAGGTCGATAACTTCGCGTTTCTTCTTATCTTCTTCAGCGTGAGCCTTAGCATCTGTCTGCATCTTATTGACCTCTTCTTCGCTCAGGCCCGAGCTGCTCTTGATCTCGATCGACTGTTCCTTACCTGTCCCCAGGTCCTTAGCGGAGACCTTCAAAATTCCGTTAGCGTCGATATCGAAAGCCACCTCGATCTGCGGTACCCCGCGCGGAGCAGGCGGAAGGTCCGAAAGCTGGAACCTGCCGAGCGTACGGTTGTCCCTTGCGAATTCTCTTTCGCCCTGGAGAACATGAATATCAACTGTCGTCTGACTGTCGGCTGCGGTAGAAAATACTTCCTTTTTACTCGTCGGGATCGTTGTGTTTGCTTCGATCAGCTTTGTCATAACACCGCCAAGAGTCTCAATGCCGAGCCTCAACGGAGTGACATCCAGCAGAAGAATATCCTTAACGCCGGCGTCACCTGCAAGCACCGCACCCTGCAAAGCCGCACCCAAAGCAACAACCTCATCCGGGTTAAGCGTCTTGTTAGGCTCCTTGCCGAAAATTTCTTTTACGAGTTCCTGAACCCTTGGGATCCTTATGGATCCGCCGACCAGCAGCACTTCCGCAACGTCACCATTTGTCAGCTTGGCGTCCTGCATCGCCTTTAGGCAGGGCTCTTTGAGTCTATTGAATACGTCTTCAGCCAGCGATTCGAATTTGCTCCGAGTGATCGTAAGCTGTAAATGTTTAGGCCCCGAGGCATCTGCGGTAATGAACGGTAGGTTAATCGTAGCTTCGACCTGCGTACTCAATTCGCATTTTGCCTTTTCAGCAGCTTCTTTGAGTCTTTGGTGAGCCATCGGATCCCCTCGCAGGTCGATGCCTTCCGTCTTCTTGAATTCGTCAGCGAGATAGTTTATGAGCACTTCGTCAAGATCGTCACCACCGAGATGCGTATCGCCGTTAGTACTTAGAACTTCGATAACGCCGCTTTGCTCTTCAAAGCCACCGATATCGAGGATCGAAATATCGAATGTTCCGCCGCCGAAATCGAAAACTGCCACTTTCTCATTCTTCTTTTTCTCAAGCCCGTAAGCAAGAGCCGCAGCTGTAGGCTCATTAATAATTCGTTCGACCTTAAGCCCCGCTATCTGGCCGGCGTCTTTGGTCGCCTGACGCTGGGAATCGTTAAAATAAGCGGGCACTGTGATAACGGCACTGTCGACCTTTTCGCCGAGATAATCTTCAGCGGTCCTCTTTAGGTCCTGCAGGATCATCGCCGATATTTCCGGCGGCGTATACTCTTTGCCCCTGACGTCAACCTTAACCAGCTCATCGGCGCCGCCGGTGATCTTATAAGGGACGATCTTCTCTTCCGATGAGACTTCGCTATGCCTGCGACCCATAAAACGTTTGATCGAAAAAACCGTATGCTCCGGATTGGTCACCTGCTGATGTCGAGCGATCTGACCGACGAGCCTTTCGTCCTTATCGGTAAAGCCCACAACAGATGGCGTCACCCTCGAACCGGAAGAATTGATCAGCACCTTCGCCGCCGTTCCTTCCATTACCGCGACTACCGAATTTGTAGTCCCCAAATCTATTCCAATGATCTTAGCCATAATCAACTTCCTTTCGCTATATCCGTTGTTATCTATTTTCACAAAGCGTAACTGCTTTTGACGCTCCAATAACATATAAGCAAAAACCGTGCCAGTTAGCCGAAAGAATTGATTTGTTTACGTAACTATCGCTAAGGAAGAAGCTTAGGTGTTTTGTGTCGTGCCAGCTGCCAGACTGCGACAATGCCATTTTGGCAGTTATAACCTTATTCACTGCCTTGTTTATTGAGCGTAGAGCGGATGATCTTGGCTCGCAGGGCGTCCCTACCTGTCGGATCCAGTGCCTTACCGCAGTTAAGCTGCAAATGTGCCGGCAAGGTCAACATAAAGAGCCGATTGATCGTGCCGATGGAAATACCGATATTTTTGCCGGCCTGGTCGCTCGTGGTCAATTTACAAAGCTGATCGATCGCAGGACTCGAGGCCCCCATATGATCATGCATATTGAGCCCTAACCGCAGATGACTGAGCAAAAACAGAGCCTCCTGCGAGCTTATCAAATGAGCGCTCTTGAGCAGGGCCAAAGCTCGAGAGATCTTGTCATCGAGAACATCTATTTGTTTGTCGAGTAGTTGTGCCCGGGCCTGTTTCTCATATTCGACAATTTCAGGGATGATAATTTTCTCAAACTGCTCAACGATATCAGCCTCGGAAACCCCCAATGTCACCTGATTTGAAAGCTGGTAGAAATCACCCGACGCTTCGGTCCCTTCGCCGAACAGCCCCCTGACCGCAAGGTTCATAGCCTTGGTCGCGTTGAAGAGCTTTTCGATCTGACCGGTCATCTTCAACGCAGGAAGATGCAGCATCACAGAAACCCTTATCCCCGTCCCAAGGTTAGTTGGACAAGCGGTAAGATATCCATAGCGGGTATTAAAAGCATAATCGATTTTCTCTTCGATCATATCATCAAAGCGATTTATCTGCTCAGAGCATTTACTCAACTGCAGCCCGCCCTTAAGAACCTGCATTCTAAGATGGTCCTCCTCGTTGATCATAGCGGTAAACGATTCATGCTCGGCCACAACCGCGCCGCGCGGGCCTTTACCGAATGCGTGATGTCGGCTGATAAGATGACGCTCTACAAGAAAATTCCGGTCAAGGTCACTTGCCTGGTCCACACTGATATAAGAAACCTTATCCCCAAGATCAAGCGACATAAGCACATCTCGCAGCTTATCGAGTATCTCAGACTTCTCACTCACCGTGCAGCAACTCAGGAACTTATACCCAGCCAGATTCCTGGCCAAACGAATCCGCGAAGATATAACGATGTTAGCCAATGGGCCCGAACCGTCAAACCACTCGTTTATATTATTACTTAGATCGCTTAGTTTCATTTTTCTTTGTTTATCCGGTCCCGAAGTTTCGCTGCCTCTTCATAGTTCTCAGCCTGCACCGCTTGTTCCAATTGCTGCTGCAGGTTCAGAACCTTTATTTCTTTCTTAGTATCGCTCGGTATCTTCGAGGGCACTTTACCGCAATGCTGGGTTTGGCCGTTATGGGCCTTTTCTATCAACGGCAAAAGCTCCTGGTCAAAAAACTCATAGTCATGCGGACAGCCCAAAAGAGCACCCTTGCGGAATTTATCAAGCGTAAAGCCGCAATGCGGACAACTGACATTTTTACTCGAACGAACGGCAACATCCTCATCCGATGGTGCCGATGCAAGAAGATTGCTCAGCAATTCATTGATCGGCATCTGGCTTTTAACAGTCACACCCTGCTCGGTCGCACACTGCTCACAGATATGCATTTCCGACCGTGAACCGTCGACGATCTCGGTCAAGTGAATCGTTGCCTCGTTATTATTACAAATCTGACATTGCATAAATCTGAAACCTCAAAAATTACATTGCGATTTAAAGATAATCGTCAAATTCAAAGCGTTTCTGTAAATAGTTTTTTTATTTAGTGAATTTAGCCATACACCCGGCACTCTCAACTACTCTAATCCCTGCTAATTCTACGTCCGCTTCAAGTTCGGGTTCAAGCTGCTGATAGATATACTGGGCAACTAATTCCGCTGATGACCCATTTTTGCGGAAAAAGCTGGTTTCGAGAAGCCCTGCCCCGCAAATATCCTGCAATATCTTATCCAGCATCGATTTAAGCCGCACAAAATCCATCACCATTCCTATATTATTGAGCCTGGCACTGCTGACGTCGGCCCTTACCTGCCAATCGTGCTCATGTAACGGTTCTTTCGCTTCGTCCGGTAAGACAACCTGATGAGACGCCCGAAAATGAGTTTCGACACTAATCGTAAACAATTTTTTACCCAAACTGACTGTTTTGACAGCTTATATAGACATAACATGTTTTGTAATAAGATGTTACCTGCCACAAAAATAATGATAAAATTAGCCATCCGCCCAAAGGCGGATTCCACAATTTTACCTTTTAAGTTTTGATTTTTAAATTCTCAAACTGACCACCGGTCAGTTTGAGTTATTACTCCAGTTTCTTGAGTCGCTGCTGAAGCTTTTTACATATACACTCCGGCACAAGGTTCGATACATCCCCGCCCAATGAGGCAACCTCACGGATCAACGTCGAACTCGTAAACCCATATTCGGCACTTGTCATAATAAATACCGTCTCGATCCCAGCAACAGCACGATTAGTCATTGCCAGCTTGAACTCATAATGAACGTCGGTAAGAGATCGCATGCCGCGAAGAATAACGTCAGCTCCCTTTTTATGGGCGTACTTGACCATCAAACCGTCAAAGCTCTCTACCGATACACGCGGCATGTCACTGACAAGCTCATTTATCATTTCCACACGTTCTGCTGGCGTGAAAAGAGGATTCTTGATAGGACTGCGTCCAACCGCCACGATAAGCTCGTCAAATAGCTTTAACCCGCGACGGATCACATCTAAATGACCGTTGGTTATCGGATCGAACGAACCCGGAAAAACCGCTCGTACAAATTTCTTTTCCATTAAAATCATTCTACCAAAAACATCAGAAACGTCAACCTAAAAAAAAAAGGTGTCAGACACCTTTTTTCTTGACACTTACTTATTAACTCTTAAAATATCACCATTATGCCCAGACCCAAACGTATAACTCTTGGTGGATACGTCTATCACGTCCTCAATCGTGCCAACGGCCGATTGCGAATTTTCCGTAAAGAGGGCGATTTTCATGCCTTTGAGCGAGTTCTTGCTGAAGGCATCGCACATTATTCAATGCGTCTTTGCGGCTATTGCATAATGCCCAATCATTGGCATTTACTGCTTTGGCCCATCAATGACGGCGACTTATCAAAATTTATGCAGTGGATAACCCTAACCCACACTCAGCGGTTTCACGTTTCGCACGGCACCACAGGCACTGGCCACCTTTACCAAGGACGCTTCAAGAGTTTCCCTGTTCAGCACGACTCCCATTACCTAACCGTCATGCGTTACATCGAAGCCAACCCCCTGCGTGCCGGCCTGATAAAAAAACCCAGCGATTGGCCCTGGTCGAGTTTAGCGGTACGCAATGGCATCGAGGCTCCCTTCAAATTAACTGATGGCCCTTTAAAACTACCTTCCAACTGGCCATCGCTGGTTGCCAAAGCCCAAATGCCCCAGCAGATAAACGAATTAAAAAACAGCATAATAAGAACCGCCCCTTTCGGGCAACCCAACTGGAAGATCAAAACCGCCCTGAAAATGAACATGGAATCAACCCTCAGACCAAAAGGCCGCCCCAAAAAAGGTACCTGACACCTTTAGCTCTCCAGCTAATCACCGCAAACGAATGCGAACGACGAATCCACTGGAACGTCTGCACGAGGAACTTAAGCGTCGAACACGGGTCGCCAGACTGTTCCCCAATGAGGCTTCCTTGCTGCGATTGGTCAGTGCTATTGAGATGGAGATCAGCGAAGATTGGGTAGCTGGCAAAAGATATTTGACTATGAATGTGGAAATGGAGAACGAAAACGAATCCGCTAATTCAGGCAAAAAAAGAATTTACAGAAAAAATGTTGCTTAATCATTCCTGTGAATCCAGCATACCTATCTAAAACAAAAAAAAAGGGCTGCAAGCACAAAACTCACAGCCCTTCACTATAACAAACGCCAATACCACAACATCACCTGTCCTTACCCTTAACATTCTCCTCAACAAATCGGCTCAATGTTATACCTGTAACCCCACCATTAGAACTAAAAAGAAATGGCCTCCCAAGAACATAGATACCTTTGTTGTTGTCTTTTACCACGCGAAGCGATGAATGGGCGCATGATCTATCAGACAAGCAGTCAGGCCTCTCAAGTTCCTGCTCATAACATAACTGGCCATCGGAATTGATCTTTCGCAGCATTCTTGGGCCTGTATAGTCTTCAGATATTATATATAAGCTGCCATTTTGCTCATCCAGATCAACACTATAGGAGCTCAAAGACCCGAAAATTGGAGCCTGTAGATCGGTAAGAAAATGCGACCACTGTAAAATACCATCTGCGTCTAATTTCTGAACTTCACAATCAGAGCGTCTAAAATCCAATAACTCTGTCGTGCCGGCAATATAAACATTGTCAGACCTATCGATCATCAAACGGCCTTGATAGACCAGGTCCTGATCAGAGATAAACCCCAATTCGCCGTCTGCTTCATACTTCACAACAAAGCTGTTTGTGACTATTACAAGAGAACCTTTAGGTCTTAGGGTGAATCCTAGGTCTAGGCTGCCTGGGTATGGTATGCTGTTTGAATATTCGGTGATGCTAAGATAGACCGCTCCATTTTTGCCCATTGCCATACCAAAAAGAAAGAAATCTCTTTCTTCTTCCTCGAACACATCTTCCCACAGAACATTTCCATCCGCGTCGTATTTGGTCAATCTAACACCGCCGTTATCAGATAACGCTGTCACAACATTGCCCCAGTGGTCAACCTTGAAACTATTTATAGGATGGAAACCTATCATTGTCATGTGTTTGCCAAGAGAAGGCGCATCCTGAACTGCCTGCCATTCTATATCTCCATCGGCACTGATCTTCGTGAATACATGTTCCACCATGGTCCCTGGTAGATCCATAGGTGAAAGTCGTTCTCTTGAAATATTAAGATATGATTGAGATATATAAACATTGCCTTTTCTACCTATTTTTATTTTCACGCTAATACTCATGCCGGCCTGGCCCTCATCTGTAAAAGAATCTTCCCAAATAAGGTTGCCAGTCTTGTTATATTTTTTGATATTCACTCTGCCGCTTAGTCTATTGGTTAACCCCACATAGAGATTGTTATGTTCATCGGTATCGACAAAGATAACTGACATATGTGAGTCCTCATCTTTTAAGTTTATTTTCCACAACTGGTTACCGTCATCATCTAACTTGATCAATGATGGGTAATATTCTATCGGAAAATAAGGATGTACAGGGCTTAAGACACGCTGGTGACCAGATAGATAAACATCTCCTTTTTTATCTGTAAGTATCGTACTGGGAATATAGCTGTCTGAGCCATCCTCACTGCTATAGTCTACCTGCCAATCCAGTACCGCCTGACTCTTCCCTACATCTGACGAGACGCCAAGGGCCATTTGTATGATCAAGAGCCCTAACACAATTGTAACCCCTAACATTGATTTTACTTTTCGCATATCCCTGTTCCTTTCTCAATTATAATAATAGTTGCCTGCCGCCCCCCATATATAGAGGGGCGCCTTGTAATTTTATAAGCAATTGGTGTGCCAAACTCCAAAATAACCACTATTGACCAATTCTTGCCTATCTACTGCTCAAGCCATGTCCAAATTAATAACATACCGTCTAAAATCCTGTCACCACCACCACCAAAAAAAATACCGCAAACCGAGCCAAGTGAAGTTTCGATTTATCTGGGGAATTAAAGGTGGGGAATTAAAGGTGTCTGACACCTTTTTTCTGAACAAAAAATCCTGTTCAATTTCGTTAATTCTGTCCAAAAGTCTTTTATCTTTTTTATTTTACTACTGAGCAGATTCCATATCTTCCTCAAGGGTAAGTGTAACCGGAATATCGAGCCAGAACGTCGAGCCTTTTTCAAGCTCACTTTCCAAACCGATAACACCGGCAAGCATAGCTGCAAGATCCTTGCTGATAGCAAGACCAAGCCCGCTGCCGCTGCCCTGGCGAGTAATAGAGCCGTCTGCCTGACGAAACTTCTCAAATATCGCCTCCTTATCACCATCGGCGATCCCACAGCCTGTATCTGAGACTGCGAACCGGACCGTCTTTTCATCGACCATGCTTACTCGCATCTCGATCCTGCCGTTCTCTGGTGTAAACTTTACCGCGTTACTCAAAAAGTTATACAGAACCTGCTGAACCTTACCGCCATCGGTCATAATCTCACCGATATTATCATCAACCTTCAGTTTGACCTTGATCCTCTTATTCTTTGTCAGTGCAGAGAAAGACAGGACAATAGTCTCACAAAGCTTAGCGGCATCGACCTTATCTATATGAACCTTTATTTTTCCTGCCTCGCTTTTTGCCAAATCGAGCAGGTCGTTGATCATATTCAGAAGATTTTTGCCCGCCGTAATGATATTCTCGCTGTAACGCTTACCCTTCTCTTTCTTTACTACCTTTGGATTATCACGCAGTATCTCGGCAAAACCCAATATTGCGTTCAAAGGCGTACGGAACTCATGACTTATATTCGCCAAAAATTCACTTTTTACCTTGTTAGCTCGGAACAATTCGATATTACGAGAAGAAAGCTCCGCGATCTTTTCATCGAGCTGTTTATATGTGGCACGCTGCTTCTCCTGGGCCGCCTGAAGCGCATCGAGCATATTATTAAATGCGTCAGAAAGCTTCTCATATTCGTCACGAGTATTGATCGAACTGCGGACATTCAGATTGCCCTCGGCAACATTATTAGCAACGCCGCGCAACTGACGAATAGGCCGCAGAATTACTCGCTGGGTTATTATATAAAAAGCCACTATCGCACCAGCTCCGCCAATAAGACCAGCTATTATTATACAAATACGATTGATAAAAAACGTCCAGTTGACCTCGCCAGCTGTCTGCTTAACGACAACTGCGCCTATCATTTCGTTTTGCGAAAAAGCCGCCGCAGAACCCTGAGCATTGTGACATTTCATACAGTTTTCATTCGCTCGGAATATCTTTACATAATTACTGTAATCAAGACAGTCTTCTTCGAACAACTCGATCGAATTGTCATGGCTGCTCTCATCGCTGCGCAGTGTTTCTATCATCTCTATTTGCTCTGCACTGAGTTTGCCGAATTGCTGTTCACTGCCGGTTGTAAAACGAACCCACATTATCGAGGGATTATTGACATCGAGCACATCACCGCTGCTGCTAAGCGCCGTAAGAACCGTCTCGCCGGCACAGTTAGGCTGAAAATGACGCTCTATTACCGTCTCAGCTTTGGCGCTGCCCGCATCCAGTAACGCTTTTTTCGTCAACTGATCCATCCAGAAATAGGGCAAAAGCAATGCAAGCCCCAAAACCACTATCACCGCACCGCCAAAAGCTATTCGACATTTCTCCGCCAAAGACAGAGGTGACAAATGAAGAAACACCAAAATCCTGTGATAAATTTTATGTATCTCTTTACGCATAAAATTAACCGCTTATCACTTATCGCCTATCGCTTACAACTTATCGCTGTTTTCCGTTTCATGCGAGTGCTTTTGCGTTCGGAGATTCAACTCATCAAGTTGCTTTTGATCGACTCTACTTGGAGCGTTACTCATAAGACATTGACCACGCTGGGTCTTCGGGAACGCAATAACATCTCTTATATTCTCTGTCCCTGTCAGCAGCATAACCATCCTGTCGAGTCCGAACGCAATGCCGCCGTGAGGAGGAGCCCCGTATTCCAACGCCTTGAGGAAGAACCCGAACTGTTCATCCGCCTGCTCCTTCGATATATTCAAAAGCTCAAAAACTTTTTCCTGAACTCTCGGATTATGAATACGAATACTACCGCCGCCGATCTCCGAACCGTTGACAACGATATCGTAGGCCTGCGAACAAATATTACCAGGGTCAGTTTCTAATTTACCGATATCCTCTTCCGTTGGAGTAGTAAACGGATGATGAAGCGAATCGTAACGCTGCTGATCTTCGTTCCACTCGAACAGCGGAAAATCAACTACCCACACAAACTCAAAAGTACCTTCTTCATAAAGCTCCAGCTCTTTACCAAGTCTGCATCTAAGCGGCGCCAACGCCTTATTAGCCACCTTCTCACTGTCAGCGACGAACAAAAGAAGGTCACCGTCTTTAGCGCCGAAAATTTCAATTATTTTTTCCAGCTGCTCTGCCGTAAAAAACTTGGCAATACTGCTTGCAAGCGTAATTTTTCCATCCTCTTCTTTAGCCTTAAACCACGCAAGCCCCCTCGCGCCATAGTCGCCCACAAAACCGGTCAGCGTTTTTTCAATATCACTGCGGGAATACTTACCACCGCCAGGAGCGCACAGCCCTTTAACGACCCCGCCATTCGCGATCGTACCGCTAAAGACCTTAAACGTACTGTCCTTAGCGATCTCGGAAATATCTTTCAGCAGCATATCAAACCGCATGTCAGGCCGATCTATCCCGTACTCATCCATCGCCTGGTCATAACTTATCCGCCTCATGGGAAGCGTTACTTCAACACCCAGTATCTCCTTCCACACCTTAGCCGTCAGCTTCTCGTGAACACTGATAGCGTCATCGACATCGATAAAACTCATCTCAACATCGATCTGCGTAAATTCAGCCTGCCTGTCAGCCCGCGGGTCCTCATCACGAAAACAACGAACGATCTGAAAATACTTATCGACACCGCTGACCATCAATATCTGTTTGAACAATTGAGGCGATTGAGGCAAAGCGTAAAAACTGTTTTTGACCAGCCGACTCGGCACAAGAAAATCACGAGCACCCTCAGGCGTACTCTTAGCCAGCATCGGAGTCTCTATCTCCCAGAAACCCAAACCGTCAAAATAATCGCGTACGATCTTGGTAACTCGATAGCGTACCTGCAATTTCTCCTGCATCTCAGGACGACGCAGATCGATATACCGATTAGTCAGCCGAACCTCTTCATTGGTCTTTTTCGCGTTATCTAACTCAAAAGGCACAGTCTTAGCGACGTTAAGGATCTCCAGCTTCTCAACTAACACTTCTATCTGCCCCGTCGCCAGCTTCGGATTCTCAAGCCCCGCGCCGCGAGGCCCGACAACGCCCTCCGCAGCTATCACCCATTCATGACGAACATCACGAGCAAGCTTATGAGCATCCGATTGTGTGTCAGGATTAAAAACCAACTGTGTCAAGCCCTCCCTGTCCCGCACATCGAAAAAAACCAATCCCCCATGATCGCGATATGACTTGACCCAACCAGCCAAAACCACCCGCTTACCAGCATCTTCAAGCCGAAGTTCTCCACATGTATGTGTTCGTTTAAGCATTATTCAGTTCCCAAAATTTAATTTTTCAACCATCACCGATTATCGCATCTTTAAAACCAGACCCACCACAGTAGCCGAAAAAACCCGTTTCGTCAATAATAGCTTTTAATAATTACCATTTGTCTGCCCTGAGATTTTTTGAATATAAAATTTTTTTAAAATTTCCGGTTTTTTGTTTGCACTGCTCGTTTTTTCCTATAGAATACCACACTTTTAAAGGGTGTTGGTGTTAAAGCGAGGAATTGGAGATTTGTATAATACTTCTTGAATGAAAAAGCCTTTTCAGGCTTTATAGAACCACGGGCTGGGGTTTTAATTCCTCTTCCTCCCTCCCGACCTCAGCCCAACTTTTTTAAAGAAACTCAACCAATGGTTGAGTCTCTTTTTATTTTCGCTGGAATGCGAACATATTTCAGCAGTAACGGTATATTAAAATGAGAGCCGTGTTTGTATGATATAATATGAACAATCTTACGCAGGACTGGGGTTATCTCGCTTTCTCCTCCCTCCGCGCCTCAGTCCTGCTTCTCTTTTTACACACATCTAACAGACTTTATTGTGATTTGCGGAATGAAAAGGTGTCATAGAGACGGATTTTTTGCTGGTAATACACCTATTTTCTTTCTTGAGGATTAAGCATGTTTACTCAAATGCCCTCATATCGCAGACTAACGCCTTTGAGCCCTAATCTTTGTTCTTACTAAAAATTAGTGTAAGCCTTTATTTTGAATGGACTCAATTTGCCCTGTGCGTGTGTATTTATCTCGAAACTTTTTGGTGTATTTCCACTCTAAGGCACGTGATAAGCCTATTTTATTCAACACTTCCTCTAAAGATATACCCCACTCTTCCTTACCAAGCACAGCAAGTACGCGAAAAACAGCATGGTCTGCCGAACATATCAGCTTTTCTTCAGAAGAGTTGAATCGAAAGGCCAATGTTTCTTTTTCCCCATCATCAATAATAGCTTTGTACGACAAATCGAATTTATCATAGAATGCTTTGACTAAGGAAGGTTGTACATCAATGATTTTGATTTGCCCCTTTTGCTCGTAGGGTGACAATTCTATAGATTCGTTGCATTCTTCTCTGCTTACGAAAGCAGCTTCTTCTGCTACCGTACGTCCTATCGTAACATCACACTTTTCTACGAAAGTGTCCCATATTTCCAATTCGAAAAGTTTGATTATTGGCCCGGCATCAAGCAATAGAAATTGAAATGGTTTCATCCGTGAAATCCTCATCATCATCGGTTAGATATTCATGTGCCTTTCTATAGCTGATACCCATGTATTTTGCAAACTGCATCAGAGATATTTTTCCTTCTCTAAGTGCTCTTTGAGCTAAATCACGGTATCTCTCCGAAAACTGATCCGGTTCATTTGAGATCCTTGGCTTGGTAACATTCAGGTACTTATTAGCAGCTTCAATATAATTTTTGGTTTCTTCCGGTTTGAACCAATATATATTGGCTATACGGTAAATCAAAGCAACTAAAGACACATCAAGCCACCTTGCGATATCATCAAGTTGGTCTAAACTTATTTCCCCTTTGTCATTCGTATTAAGTTCAATTCTGTCCTTAACTAACTCTTCAGGCATCAAAAGTCGACT
>JBHPGW010000030.1:0-33528 GCA_042569785.1 Planctomycetota bacterium
CGCACATACCTGCGCAAATGATTGAAATAATCCCCATTTAAACCCCAAAAACAAACATCTGACTATTCTAACATATCAAAAATCAGTAAAAATCCGCAAAATCCGCGGTTAGTTTTTTTGTTTTTCCAAATCGTAAATCGTAAATTGAAAATCGTAAATTACAAAGTCGTCAATCTGTGTGATCAGTCTTTAAAATCTGAGAAATTCGTGGTTGATATTTGTTTTTCTGAAAGTATTGCATCTGTGGTTAGATTTTGGTATAATATTCGGCTTAACTATTACGAACTGTAATTAAGGAAGCGATAAATGAAATCTGAGCATAGGCATGAACTCAAAACCAACGAATTGGCTGAATGGCTGGTACACTTTCCGCAGTGGCTCAAAGACAATCAGCGAACCATTATCTACGTAGCTGTAATACTGGTTATCACAGTCGCCGCTTATATCTGGAAAAACTATAAGACAAACGTCGTCCACGTCCGTGAAAAACAAGACTTTACCAATCTCGTCACTCGACTGTCGCAAAGCAAAATACAGATCCTGCAGTCCCAGGAACAAGGCTATGACACATCTATCAATCTACTGCAAATAGCTGACAACCTACAGGCCGTCGCCAACAAGAGCAAGAACAAGTTGATGGCAGCCCTTGCCCTTATCAAACGAGCAGAGATACTCCGAATGGAACTGCACTATCGCTACGGCTCAGTTGCCGAACAGGACATAGCAATTCCAACCGACAAAGCCATGGCGAGCTATACAAAGGCTCTTAAGCTCTTATCGGCAGATAAATTAGAGGCACCGGTCACAGAAGCTGGCGACATCAAATCACTACCGTTAGCAGCAGCAGCTAAGCTCGGCTTGGGATTGTGCCAAGAAGAAAAAGGCAACTTCCCGGAAGCCAAAAAGCTGTACCGTCTGCTCAGCGATAGTCCTGTTTTTGCCGGCACGATAGCGGCTGTTACCGCATCAAGAAGACTCAAAGTGATGGCTGACTATCAGCAGAAAGTCGCTTTCAGGCCTGCAAAGAAATCGCAAATTCAACCAACACAACCTGAGATTCGATTCAACCTGCCTGAGTTGACACCGCCACAAACACCTGAAACCAATTCACCAAACAACTAATGCCAGACGAAGAAAACCAGATAGAAGATTTGCCATCGAATGAACCGATGACACTGCAGGTAGGCTCATCGATCAAGCATAGGCGGATCGACAAATACCTTCACGGGCGATTCAGCAATTTCAGCAGGGTCGTGCTGCAAAATATCATAAAGGCCGGCACCGTTAAAGTTAACGGCAAAGTTGTCAAGGCAAGTTTCAAGTTAAGTCCCGGCGACAAGATAGACCTTACGTTACCCGAACTGCCAGACAGAGAGATCACCCCTGAAGACATACCGCTAAATATCATTTATGAGGATGACGACATTATCATTCTCAACAAGCAGAGCAACATCATTGTCCACCCAGCTCGCGGCAATCTGCATGGCACGCTCGTAAACGGCCTGGCCTTCTACTGCCAAAACCTCTCCAGCGGTCTGGGAGAGCTGCGTCCGGGCATCGTACACAGGCTCGACAGGAACACTACCGGCTGTATGGTCGTAACCAAAAACGACATCGCTCAATGGAAGATAGCCAAGCAGTTTGAGCTTCGACAGACAAAAAAGACCTACCTGGCAATCGTTCACGGTCAGCCGGAACTGGACGCTGACAGAATAAAAGCCCCCTTAGGCGTACACCCCAGAATAAGAGAAAAATACGCCGTCAGGCCTGAAAAAGGCAAAGAAGCCGTCACTTTTTACGAAGTTCTTGAACGTTTTCGAGGCTTTTCTCTGCTGAAATTAACCCCCCACACCGGCAGAACACATCAACTTCGTGTCCATCTGGCCCATATAAAACATCCGGTCGTAGCTGACGACATGTACGGCGGAAAGCTGGTCTATCCCTGGCAGTTGCAGAACGGCGAACCTGCCGTCGAAGAGCCAGTTATCGGACGAACCGCCCTGCACGCATACAGCCTGGAGTTCAAGCACCCCGGCACCGAAAAACAAGTAAAATTTGAGGCCCCAATACCCGAGGATATGCAGCATTTGCTCGATATGCTCCGAAAATATCGCAAAGTTTGAGTCTGGATACCTGATTGCGTCTGCAATACAGTAGAATCGCCATCAAGAGCTCAAAAACCGTCTTTTTGCTAAATCCCAATAACTAAATGTCCAATATATAATTTGTTTGCAGAAAAGGCGTTAATGTCTTATAATGTAGGAAGAAGTAGCCGATAAACTTAATAACTATTGAGGTATAACGGTAATGGAAAAAGCAAGAACAACAAAAAAGATGCCCCCCATAGAGCAACTCAGAAGCAGGACTCTTGGACGAGTCCTTATTAAGATGGGGGTTTTGACCAGAGAGAAAGTTCATGAATGTCTGAAGATCCAGAAGAAGCGAAATGGCACTATACAGATAGGGCAGATATTCCTTGAACTTGGATTGATCGACGAAAATCAGTTGCAGATGGCGCTGGCGGCACAGCGGGGGATGGAGTATACAAATCTCGATGACATCGAAATACCCGCTGATGTGATCGAGAAAGTTCCTGTCCAAATGGCAAAGACATATCGGCTTGTGCCAATAGAGTTTAATGAGGACCAAAACGAGCTTAAAGTCGTCCTTGACAATCCGGACAATTTCAGAGCGACTGACGATCTAAGTACCCTGATGGGTTTTAAGGTTTCGGCCCAAATAACTGATGTTGAGGCAATGGAAAGTGCGCTGGTCAAGTATTACAAGGAGCAGGACGATAAAGAAGGCATAAATGACCTGATTGGTGAAATACAACAGGACAGCTTTCTGGCAGATTTTGACGGCAGAGGCCAAAGTATCGACCTTGACGAATTGAAGGAGCTATCAGAATCCAATCCGGTTAAGAAGTTGCTGAACCTGGTACTTCTTCAGGCGATTCGTGACAAGGCCTCGGATATTCATTTTGAGCCCTTCGAGAACGAATACAAAATGCGTTACCGTATAGACGGTGTGCTTTATGAAATGATACCTCCTCCCAGGCACATTGCCGCGGCGCTGAGTTCTCGTATAAAGGTTATGGCAAGTTTGGATATTGCTGAGAGGCGATTGCCCCAGGATGGAAGAATCTCACTTACCGTTCAGGGTAATCCGATCGATCTGCGTGTCAGCGTTTTGCCAACAATGTTCGGTGAAAGCGTTGTGCTTCGTGTTCTGGACAGGTCACAGGTCAGCCTGGACCTGGAAAAACTGGGCCTAAGACAGTACGATTTGAAACTGGTGCGTCAGCTTATTAACAAACCTAACGGAATTGTAATTGTGACAGGTCCTACCGGCAGTGGTAAAACAACGACTCTTTACTCAGCATTGAACGAGCTTAACGATATCGAGACGAAAATAATTACAACAGAAGACCCTGTTGAGTATGATATTGACGGTGTGGTTCAGGTTCAAATGAATACGGATATCGGGCTAACCTTTGCCCGGTGTCTGCGTTCGATCCTGCGTCAGGATCCTGATGTGGTGATGGTCGGTGAGATCCGTGACCTTGAAACCGCGGAAATTGCGGCCCAGGCTTCTCTTACCGGTCACCTGGTGTTCACGACACTTCACACCAACGATGCTCCAAGTTCTATCGCCCGATTGCTGGATCTGGGAGTTGAGCCGTTCCTTATTACAGCGACTGTCGAGGGAATCGTCGCACAGCGATTAGTCAGAAAGATATGTGATCGTTGTAAGACTCCGTTTGAGCCGACAGAAGTGCAGTTGATGGAATTGTCGCTTACTCCTGAAGACATCAAGGGTAAGCAATTCTATTACGGGCGAGGTTGTGACAGGTGTAATAAGACCGGCTACCGGGGACGAGAAGCTCTGTTTGAAATTATGGTTTTCAATGACGAGATACGTGAGTTGATCATGAATCAGGCTTCGACGAATGTTTTGCGTACAGCGGCCCAGCGGTCCGGGATGAAGCTGTTATACAGTAACGGTCTTGCCGCGATCTACGATGGTGTCACTACCATAGACGAAGTGGCAAAGGAAACTATCATAGAAAAGTAAATATAGTTAGTAACATTTTATTTTCAGGAGGTATTAAAGATGCCTGTTTTTCGTTATGAAGCGTTGGATTCTCAGGGAGTAGCGGTCAAGGACGAGATAGAAGCGCTGAGCCAACAGGAAGCCATAAGTAAGATCCGAAACATGGGGTACTTCCCCACGAAGGTAAACACATCGGGAGGTGCCAAGAAGCCTCGTGCCGCAACAGCCAGGCCCAAAGTCAGGCGTGGTGCTCGCGGCAAGGTAAAAGTTAAAGTTGTCACTCAGTTTGCCAGGCAGCTTTCCACACTTCAGGATGCCGGCCTGCCGATATTGCGGTCGCTGCGAATCCTTGAAGAACAGCAGAAGGCGGGTACATTTAAGAAGGTTGTCGGATACGTAGCTGATGAGATTGAAGGAGGTTCAACGCTTTCGGAGGCTCTTGGCAGGTTCCCGCGTGCTTTTGATCGGTTGCTGGTGAGTATGGTTGCCGCAGGCGAGACCGGTGGTGTTCTGGATTTGATATTGGCCCGTGTGGCGGACTTTATGGAAAAGGCCGAGAAGCTCAAATCCAGGGTAAAAAGCGCGATGGTCTACCCGTGTGTGGTTTTGGGTGCAGCGTTTCTGATCTTGCTTGGCTTGATGAAATACGTAATTCCGAATTTTAAGACGGTGCTCGAGGAAATGGTGGAGGGCAAATTAAATCCGGTAACCACTACGGTGCTTGGCGTAAGTAACTGGATAGCGAAAGATTTTGGTTGGGCCTATCTTATGGGGGCACCGATGGTTATTATTTTCATACTTAGAGTGATAAGGCGGACCCACATCGGGCGAGTTGTATTGGACTCGATCAAGCTTCGACTGCCTGTGATCGGGAGTCTAAGCGGTAAGGTAGCGGTTACTCGATGGACAAGAACCCTTGGTACTCTAATCGGTGCCGGCGTGCCTATCCTCGATGCGATCAATACATCGCGTGAGACTGCTGGTAATGAGGTTTATTCGAATATGTTAGCCAAGGTTCACGATTCGATCCGTCAGGGAGACAGTTTTGCCGGGCCGTTAAAGCAGTCTAAAACGGTGGACCTGATCATTACAAATATGATCGCGGTAGGCGAGGAGACCGGAGACCTGGACAAGATGCTGCTTAAGGTGGCAGACAATTATGATGAGCAGGTTGATGTTCTGGTGGCGTCGATGATGTCGCTTCTGGAGCCGATCATGATCATATTCCTTGGTATAACGGTGATGGTGATCGTGTTAGCGGTGTTTTTGCCGATGATCCAGGTGATCACGGGTATGAGCAGCGCAATGTAGCTCAAGCTGACCCATGGCCAGTTTGAGAATTTAAAAATTAAAATGTAAAAGTCAAAATTGTGGAATCCTGATAAATCGGGAGAGCTGATTTTATTGCTGGAAAATAAGTTACTGATTATTAGAGGGTTTATTTAGAAAAAGGGATAAAAATGAAGGTTAACTGTGAAAAAAGAACGAAAAAAACAGGGTTTACGATCGTGGAACTTCTGACGGTTATGAGCGTGATAATACTTCTGATCAGCCTGCTTGTACCGGCTTTGAATGAAGTCAAGCGGTTCGCCAAGGGTGTCAAGCAGAAGGCACAGTTTCACAGTATAAGCGTTGCGTTGGATCTTTTTAACGCAGAGCAGGAAGGGTATCCGCCATCGAGCCAAGAAGACGCAAGTGGTAACCCTTATTGCGGGGCGATGAAGCTGGCAGAGGCTATGGTTGGTAAGGACCTTCGCGGGTTCAATCCGCTGTCGACTTTCAGCTTTTCGGATGATGGCAAGAATCAGAATTATTACACAGGCGATACCTTGGAAGGCAGGAGGAGTTATCTTAATCTTGAAGGGATTGACGCAATGCAGATCCAGGACCTATACGGCGAAGCAGACTGCATAGCAAAAGGCTTTGATCCTTGTGAAGTTGTTTTGTGCGATATTTATAGGCGACCGACGACTGCCACGGGCAAAAAGGCGGGGATGCCGGTACTTTATTACAGGGCAAATACATCTAATACAGGGCATGATCCCAACTCCAGTGATTTTGCAGTTGATAATATCTATAATTACTATGACAACCATATCTTAACAGAACTGAACTCTTACAACGTTATTGAGCTTAATCCGCTTTATAATAATTTTAGTCTATTCTACAGGATAACGCAAAACAAGCGAGTTAACATAGATACCCCTCGTCGGGCGGATAGTTATATTTTGATGTCGGCGGGGATGGATGGTTTGTACGGGACAGGGGACGATGTATTTAATTTTGAAAAACAATAAGAGACAAAAAAGCGGCGGGCAAGATACGTAAAGGCGGAGTGGCTTATGACAAAAAAAATATTTTTTGTAACGGTGATAGCTATGACGTTTTCAGTAAACAATTCGTTAGCAGCTGTGAGTTTAATCGGCAACTACAGCTTTGAAGACAACAATAGCGTTATTGATCCGCTCAGCGAAACAAGTACGCCGTTGGACTGGAATGATGTTAATCTGCCGGCTGATAAATTTGGCGGTTACGTTGATACAAGTTGGCAGAGTGATGGTCAATATTGCTTGACAGTTTATTCGGAGCGTAGGGGAGTATTCGAAGCAGACGATCTTGGCAGGGTTTCGCAGCAGGTTTATCTTGGTGATGTTAACGAGATTACATTTGATCTGAAGCTGGACACTACCAATTCTCAGGTCCCGTGGAATGCGGACAGATTCAGCGCGGTTTTGCTGATCGATGGAAATGAGGTTTGGGATTCCAATGAGCTTACCCCGGTAGGTAATGGCGAATATATAGGCGTGATCTTAGTTACTGTCGATCAAATATATAAAGACGCAAATGAGCATACTCTGTCTTTAGGTGTGAAGGCTCATGTTTCGCCGAGTGACCCTCAGCCATACTATATTTATTATCACAGCCGATGGGATAATTTCAGATTTGACAGTCACTGCCACGGTGGCGGTTATCTTCGCGCTGATTTGAATATGGACTGTTATGTTGATTGGGGTGATGTGAAAGTGTTGGCAGAAAATTGGTTGAATCTGCCCGTCGATTATGTTGGCGATGCTAACGAGAAAGTATTCGATAGATGTGATCTTTATGAAGACTCGAACGATATAATTAATTTTCTGGATTATGGTGTGTTGATAAATAGTTGGCTGGGCAACAGCATTGGCCAGGAATCAACGCTTTTAGAAGGTGATCTTAACGAAGATGGTATAGTGAATTTCGTTGACTTTGCGATCCTTACATCCGAGATGGACAGCAACGTTATAGATTATAATGAGGTCAGGGTAATAACTGAACAGTGGCTTGAAAAGAGCTGGATCTATTGGGTAGAGTAAACAAAGAGATTAGATTTATATAAGGTTACAATTATGAAACGCAAAAATTCAGGTTTTTCGATCGTGGAGTTATTAACGGTTCTGGCGATAATCGCTTTGCTGGTGGGGATACTGGTGCCTGCACTTAGTACGGTTCGCACGATGGCGCGCGAGACCAAGCAGAGGGCACAGTTTGCAGCTATCGGGCAGGGGTTAATAGCGTTTCGAACCGATTTCGGCGATTACCCGGAATCTCTTCTTGATCAAACGACTACACCGGGTGAGTTCTATGAAGGTGGTCAGAAACTGGCAGAGGCTCTTGTGGGCTGGGACCTTTTGGGTTTCCATCCAGATTCGGAATGGCAGGCGAATGGAGAGTACGAAAATGGCGATACCTTATATGACAACACCGTAGAAAATTTACAAGATAGAAAAGGGCCTTATCTGGAACTTTCAAATTCTAACGCATTTAAACTTCTCGATTTGTATGCCGATTCAGATCCGGTAACCCCGTTAAACATGGATACTTTCGTTCTCTGCGATTCGTTTGGCAGGAAGAAATTGCCAGTTGGTGACAGTATGGTTTCGGCAGGCTCACCCATTCTATACTTCAAAGCAAATAGAAGCAGTAAGACGATAGAGGCAGCTAATCTTAATGATCGCATTTATAACGTTGAGAACAACCTGGATATTGGAGAGTTGGGCAGGATTGGAGATGGGGCAGAACATCGACTTTTTGACGATGGTCCAACATACAATAATTTTTATGATTATATTATAGACGAGAAGGTATCAAACGATCCATTTTTTTGGCCTGTTCGAGCGGATTCTTACATATTGATATCGGCTGGCGCTGATGGGTTGTATGGTACCGGTGATGATGTTACGAATTTTTAATTTAAATAAAGGCACAGAGGCACAAAGGGGCAAAGTCACAAAGTTTGGGTTAGAAGACATGAACGGTTTCAAGAAACAATTTGGTTTTACTCTTGTTGAGACGATCGTTGTCGTTGGGATAATTGTTTTGTTAGCGTCTATGATGGTTGGTATCGCTACGAGGATCGAGAGCCAGGGTAAGGAAAGGCTTGCTCGGGCAACTTTGGCGATACTCAATACCGCTCTGGAGCAGTTTAAAGATTATAACTATAAGTATCGGCATCAGAATTTTGATGGTCTTGTGTTTCCGCTGGACTGTAATGGGTTTGATATAGCTGATGTTGAGAGTACCCTGGTAGATGCGATGGATCTGACGACAGGAGAGGTGGAAATCACACTATTCGATGAAGCTAACCATGATGCAAATGATTTTGGCTGTGAGGTGATGTATTTGTTTTTGAATAGGGTAGCAGAGTGCCGGGTGACGCTGGACAGGCTGGACAGTTCGGCTGTTCTGGTCAGCGGTACGGTAAATATTACGAGAGACAGCAAGGATCATGATTATCCTTTGCTGCGGATTGTCGATCCGTGGGGGACAACGCTTAAATATGATTATTATGATGAAAGTTCATCATTGCCAGACCCGGATTTCAAGAGGGTCTTTCCGGTGGTTACTTCGGCTGGGCCTGATGGGGAGTTTGATACCGGTGATGATATAAGTAATAGATAGAGGATAAGTGAATAGTTTTGGTCGAGGTTAAAGTGGTTGGTTGATGTAGTTTGGGTATTTGGATCATGAAATTTTTGAAGATAAAACGAAGTGGCCTTACTCTTACCGAGATGGTTGCGGTGACCGGTGTGGTAGCGGTGTTGACAACGTTCTCGATGCCTGCGGTTCAGTCGTTTTTCTCCGCGATCGGCACATCGCAGGGCAGTGTGCAAAGCATGATCGGGGCAGGCCTGGCAACAGCGCGGGCGATAGCAGCGAAAGAACACCGATACGCAGGCGTAAGGTTCCAGCAGGACGCGGAGGGTAATCAGTATATGATATTTATCGTGAACGACCCAACTCTTGTTAACAGCGACAACTTTAAAATAGTTAATGGCTTTCGTGCGATCGAAGGGCAGAATCCTATACGGATAGCTGAAACATTCGGAGTGATGGATCTAAGGCTGGGTGCATCCAATGATGATATTATCGATGAAGACATTGAAATTGATGATGATGACCCGGAGCTTTACGACACTACCACCTTTTCCATTATCTTTTCGCCATCTGGTAAACTGGTGATCCGCAGGGTTCAGGTCCTTAGAAATAATAATGATGATGGTATTTTTAATGATACGATCGATTCGATGTTCGAAGATGATTTTGATAGCTCATCGGATTCTTTCACACAGGAGGATAGCCGCGGTAGTTTTGTTATCTATGATAAGAAAGAATTTGAAAAGCAGTTTGCTTTAGGGCGGGCGTATTCGGAATATTTGCGATACCTTGAAGAAGAAGAGATGATCCATATCAATCCTTATATGGGTACTATAATTGGACAGTGACATTTGGAATTAGACTCCCGCCTTCGCGGGAATGACAAGAAAGTGTGACTGATAAAATGAAACGGAAATTTAGAAATAATGGTTTTTCGCTTAGTGAGGTATTGCTGGCGGTCAGTACTTTAGCTGTTGGACTGGTGCTGGTGGCTGGGGTGTTCCCGGTGGCGATCCATTTTACCACGACGGCATGTGAGCGGACTATCGCGGCGGTAGTCGCCGATGAGGCGTTTGCAACAATCAGGCTGTACGCTGACAGGGGAATCGATTACGGTGGTTTTACGGCTGGACGAATGTGGGACTTTAATGATGCTAATATTTTTCCTGCGACGTTGAATATGCTCGACAGTGATTTTGCGTACGGTAACTCGCGTCAGTATTACTGGAGCGCTATTTGCAGACGGACAGCGACGAATAGTGAGAGTGTGCAGGTGACTGTTTTTGTATGCAGGAAGATCGGATCGGGAACGAAGTATTGGGTAAGGGATACCGACCCAAGCAGTGATGAACTTTTGGAAAGTGACTTCCCCAGGCCGGTATATGTTAAAGTTGATCCGACTACTGGTGCTTCCGATGAGCTTGAGATCAAGGATATGGTTGAATCTGATGATGCCATTGAGGAGAAGACCTTTATCAATGACGGTTATTTGATCGTGGATGACCAGAGCGGCAGGATATACCGTGTGCAGGAGCGTTATGTGGATTCGGCTGATAACAGAGTTCTGCTTGAGCGGAACTGGGTGGGTAGTAGTAACATGGTTTGGGTTGTACCGTCTCCTGTTAATGGTGGTAGAAATCCTTGTATCGGGGTGTATCAGAGAATAATCAGATTTTGAAAGAAAATGTAACCACGGATTAACACAGATTAACACGGAAAAGAGAAAAGTAGAAAATGGTAGCTGGATGTAGAAAATATGTTTCGCGTGGCTTTACGCTGCTTGAGATAATGGCTGCGGTTGTGGTGCTTGGTTTTGTTATCGCGTTTTCGAGCGTGATCTTTAAGGTTAGTATCGAAGCTCATCGCGCCGCCGGCGCCAGTGCTGAGATCATGCAAAAATTGCGAGCGGTGACTAATCAGCTCAACATCGATTTCCAGGGGCTGCGAACCGATACGCCTTTGCTGATATGGTTCGAGCAGGATACTGACAGTGGAGACAGGTATGACCAGATAATGTTCTTTGCCGACGGGGATTTTCATTCGACCCAGTTGTATGATGGGGCCGGGGTAGGAACACATGAGCCAGCTGATACAGGGGCTCGCATACAGGGTAATGCCGCGAGGATCCATTACGGCCAGGCACAGGTCTGGGATGGTGGTTATGTGAATCCAATTGACCAAATAGAAGGCGAACGAGTTCTGGCCAGGCGACAACACATATTGACGGCTGATGATACGTTAGTCCAGTGGCCGGATATTAGTGCTGGTACTGCCGACTTTAATGATAGCTTTACAGATGTCAATGATGGTGTCAATATAAATGAGACATATGAGCATGACAGCTTGTCGCTGTCACAGTGGAAAACGCTGGTATCAAATAATTGCGAAAAAGCGGTAATGCCGGTTTGTTTTGAGTGGCGACCCGAAATTGAGTTCGGCGACCCGAATACCTATCACAAATTGATGTGTGAAGGGATGGGCAGCTTGAAGATTCAGTGGGCGTACTGGGATGACGATCCTTTGGTTGAAGCTTTTCGTTGGTTCCCGAGCGATGACCCGGATGGGGATGGGGATGGGGATGATAGCGATTCGCATTTTGCTTTAAATGACAGCAATGACACTGCATTCGGGGCCTTATTTAATGTGGCGTCAGGAGGTTTTAATAACGATTATGGGCCTTGGGAACAATTATCTCTTATTAAATATAAAACTGGGGACAATTTTGCTGGATTTTATCCTAAGGCGTTGAAGTTTACTTTTCGTCTTTATGATTCGGCGGGGATAATTGAAGGTGGTCGGGAATTTACGCATATCGTTTATATAGGCGAGTGAGCAGAATAATGGCAAAAGCAAATTATAATTCGTTAAAAAAGCGCAGACGGGGGGGCTCTGCGCTTATCTTAGCAGTTGTGCTGACGAGCTTACTGGCGATCGTCGGGACGATGTTCCTTATGTCGGCACGGGTTAACAAGATGTCGACCGAGGCGGTAGTTGATGAAAAATCGCTCGATATGGCGGTCGGTACCGTCATTGCAAGGATATCGCAGGAGTTGGCTTCGGATGTGCCGGGACTTGCGGGGCAGGAATATTACGATTATCCCGATGCCGAAAACAGTTGGCTTGCGAACCTGGAGCCTTACGAGGATGTGGCTAATGTCTATCGATGGCAGCAGGTTAGTGACCTGGATGATATTTTAGTGGACGCTGGGTTTAGTACGCAGCAATTACAAGTTGAGATCGTAGAGGATTATCAGCCGAGCGTTTGGCTGGGAGATGTAGCTGATGCTGATGGTGATGGGGTGGCCGATTCGAGATGGATCGAACTTAACGAGACGACGAGTAAGGGTAAGCCGATCTTCGCTGCTATAAGGGTAATCGATAACGGCGCAATGCTGAACGCCAATACCGCTTTTCAATTTGACCGCAACTCAGCAGAGAGCAGCAGGATCGACGGCAGAAGCCAAACACAGATCAATCTTCTGGGATTGACAAATCGCGACACAGATTCTGTTGAGAAAAATGCACTGGAACGACTACAGGCAATACGCTGCGGCAGCGAGCCCAATGGTATATCTTTAAGTGATATAACCTCTTACGAGCAGAACGTTGTTCGGAAAAAGGATAGTGCGATCACTGGGTATACACCTTTTGATATTTCCGATGAGCTGGAACTTAGGAACAGATTCTTCCTTAACACCTCAAGGAATTATAAGGATGTTATAAATAGCAGAATAGAGCGAAAACTGGCCAGGGATGACAACTGGAACAATACTTTTGCGATAGGCTTAAAAGTACCTCGGACGGCAGATGTATATGATCCTTGTGAATGGTTTTATCGTTTGAATAATAGTTCTCCTGATGACCCCTGTCTCTATGATTATCGTCATATTGTTACCACTTACAACGCGGATCAGATTATTGGCGATGACGGGCAGCGGATGCATTATGTTAAGAGTAACAGTGTTGATCCGAATCTTGCGCAGGAATTATATGATAGGTTTCTTTACGGGATCGATCCTAATGGTGATCTTTTAAGTGCCGATCAGGAGCTTGAGCTTGCTCAGATAGCGGCAAATATCAAAGATTACGGCGACGGCGATTCGGTAGTAAGTGTTGTTGAGGTTGATCCAAATAATATCAGCTCACCGATAGTCTATGGTTTTGAAAGACCCTGTATTTATGTATCGGAACTGGCCACGCAACACACTCGTGACTTGAATGGAGTAGAGAATGTCTCTTATGCGATTGAGCTTTATATGCCTTATGGTGCCGGTGATTTTAATGAATGGGAACTGCTTATTGATGGTCAGTTGCCCGCAATAAATCCAAGTACCGGGATTATTACGAGTGGTGATTTTTATGATGGCGGGGGTCGATACCATGTAATAATATTCCAGGATCCCAACGCCCCATTCACCCCGCCCGCATCGGGAGTCTGGTTCAGTGACAGTCCATACGATGGAGCAACAGGAGTGGATCCTGATATAGTTCTGAGTTGGCCTGTGCTGCCTGAGGCTAACATTAATTATTCGTATGATGTTTACTTCGATACCAATGAGACCAATGTCACAGATGCCAATAACAACACCCTATTATGGCCAATCGATACGAGTGCTTACAAAGGCAGTCAGCCTTATGGTAACCAAAGCTATGACCCGTGTAGCGCTGTAGATGGTAACGACCGCCTGGCTCCGCTTACAGAGTATTTCTGGCGGATAGACGATGTAAATGATGGTGGAGAGGTGATCAGTTCAACAGGAGTTATGAAATTCACCACTCATCATAGTAAACCGGGGCCAACTTTTGTTAATATACCCTATGGATCTGAGATATTTAAAGCAAATAGTAAGATAGAGTTAAGACGCGAGGCAGGGAACGGAGACGACATTGTTGCTGACAAACTGGAAATGGATCTGTCCTGCCTGATACAAGATGTACTGGGTGAACGCAGTATCAAGCGCGATATCAGCGGGAACAGGTGTATAATGCGAGCGTGGGAGTCCGGTTGTATGACTTCACCAACTCTGGGTAATCGTACGAGACATTCCAATAATGTAAATTCAGGCAGACTTCATGCTAACCCTGGTAAATTTAATAATGTCGGCGAGATATGGTCGGTATTTCGGAAGGCTACCTATTTTGAAGAGAGTGCAACCGATACTTATGTAAGGGAAAATGTAATTGGTTACGATTGGAACTACACCGGCACTGAGCAGAAAACACTAATTGACCTGACCGATCCGAATGTGCAGAAGATATTTAAATATGTAACGGCGATAGACGATCAGTTAGTCTCTGGTATGCCTACGCCAAGGGTAAAGGGCAGGATCAATATCAATACGGCACCGTGGTATGTGATAGCGCAACTGCCATGGATATCTAAGCGGGTAAATGAACCGACCACATATAAGCTGGCTGACGCCATAATTGCCTACAGGGACAAGCTTAATTTAAATGTGGGAGGAATTACCGATGCACCCGATTACAACGACTATGACGGTAGATATCAGGAAACCGGTATCGAAGATCTGCGGGAGGAATCGGGTTTTGCCAGTATCGGCGAATTGACAACGGTGATAAGTGACCCTGCTCATAATAGAGACGAAGAATACAGCATGGCGTATTACGTTCTCGGTGATCATAATAACCGTGATGAATTGGCATATCCTGATCTAAGTCACGGCGGACGAATATTAGGTGACGGGTTCGTGGACGATATGGAAGAGCGTAATTTGCTCTTTGCCAGGATAAGCGATCTTGTTAGTGTTCGCAGTGATGTGTTTACCGCTTATATCCTTGTGCGGGCAGGTGCTAACGGACCTCAAAAAAGAGTTCTCGCGATACTCGACCGCAGTGACATAAAGCCTGACTCAGGACAGGCAAAAGGCAGTGTGAAAATTCTCGCGATTCATCCGGTTGCAGACGCAAGGTAATTTAAGATTTGAGATTTTAGATTTACGATTTTTATTTTGGGATTGTTTTTATGACGCCTGAAGAGCTTAAGTTACGAACGAAAAAGTTTGGCCTGCGTGTGATAAAATTAGTAGAATCTCTTCCGAAAACTCAAACCGCCATTGTTATTGGTAAACAATTACTGCGATGCGCAACATCTGTAGGAGCAAATTATCGATCGGCATGTCGGGGCAAATCAAAAGCAGATTTTATCGCAAAGATGGCGATTGTAGAAGAAGAAGAAGCCGACGAAACAATTTACTGGCTTGAACTGCTTATTGAAGCAGAAATTATAAAAGCCAACCTTGTAACACAATTACTTGCTGAGGCTAATGAACTAACCGCTATAATGACCGCATCCCGAATCACCGCCAAGAAAAACAAGTAACATTCCCACGCATATCAATCGTAAATCTAAAATCTTCAATCTTCAATCACTTGTGCTTTTGCTTGCCTGTTTTGTGTTTCCGTATGCTCCCATGTTGACTATTCCGCCGTTGGGAATCGGTTCGAACCAATAGGATGAATTCGGGTCTCCAGCGTCTATGCATCGGCTGTCTACATCGTCGATCATCCAGCCTGTCTCGCGCCAGAAGCTGGCAAAGATCGAGTAATCGGCAAAGTCAATAGTCATGTCCTCGTGCAAGTCTATCCGGAAAGTGTAACCCGATTCAAGCCAGTATCCGGCGAAAATCTTTAGATCGATAAAATCGATATAACCATCTTTGTTGAAGTCGCCTAATGCGTCGAAGGACGGATCCCATCTGCCTGTGGTTGATTTGAGGTGATAATCACCCATGTCCGGGTCGGCGAAACACGGGTCGGCGTTTATATTATTATAATCATTGGGCTCACCCCAGATACTGCCATCGCTGGTTTCGACATCGCTATAAGTTACCAATGCCGAACCGTCAGCTTCGTATATCTGTTCATCTGTAGCACTGATATTGTTCCAGAGGATCGAATTGATGACCTGGAAATTACCTGCGTAAAAACATTCCAGTGCGCCCGGGCCATTTGACGCGAAATTATCAGCTATGGTACAATTGATAACCATTAGATTGCTGTCGGCTGAAGTTATGGCTCCGCTCCATCGACCGATATTTCCGACTATTAAACAATTTTCTACGGTCGGGTCGCTGAGATAACTTTGAATTGCGCCCCCGGCAACATTTGCATCGTTATCAATCATTTCACTATTGTATATATAGGAATTGCTGTCGTACTGCAGCCAGATTGCCCCGCCAGACAGATCGGTGTGGCAATTAGTAATTACGCAATTCCGTATCGTCGGGCTGGCTCCGTCGCAGAAGATGGCTCCGCCGTTTTCGGTTGAGTTGCCGTCGATTATCGTGAAGCCGTCGATTATTGTGTTGGGCTCTTCTCCGGTCTGGAAGATGAACGCTCTGCCGAGACTTTCGCAGTCGATGACGCAGTCGTCGGGGCCGAACTCTGATTTTATTGTGACTGCTAAGCCGTTGGGGTCGATGTCGTAATTTCCGATGCCTGAGTAGTTACCGTCACGGACGAGAATGGTTGTGCCGCAATTGTTCGGGTACATTTGAGCTTTTTGCAGAGCCTTGCCGATACTGTCGAATGGATGATTGCATTTGCCGTTTTCGTTGGGGTCGCTAAGCGTGCCGCCGATATCGGGGTCGGGTATATTGGGTTCAGGATCGTCGGCTGCGTCGTCGTCGACATAATAAACGAATGGTGAAGGCACATCGGAATCAACCCAGTCAGGGTCCGCTGAATCTTCGCTGCCGCCGGAACCAAGTTGACCGTCATTACCGTTACCGGATTTATCTACAACAATCTGACCTTCTCCTTCATTGAAATCCCAATAACCAGCCAGAGCGGGCTCGGCAGAAATACCACTGCAGTATACCTGCTGAACTTCGCTATCGGATAATGCTCTGCTAAAGATTGCAACTTCGTCAATTTTGCCTGCAAACGGCGACGTAAAAGTTCCCTCATTTGTTACACCTATGTAAACATTTTCATTCGGAGCCGAAAATATACCTTCAATATAAGAGACGCTATTCTCTAAGACGCCATTAATATATACCTTAGCATCATTGCCATCATAAGTTGCTGTTATGTAATACCAGTTGCCGTCATCGACCATAGAAGAAGACTCACATATAATACTGTAAGTTATACCATTCGAACTCAAACAAAAACTTATCTTGCCAGCAGTTAGAGAACTCAAAGATAAATTATAAGATCTTTGTATAGGGTCTCCGTCACCAACAGAAGTGTCATATTTGGCAATTAACATTTGATGAGAACTGCTTAAAGTATTGGCCCAACAAGACAAAGTGATGCTGCCTGTAATATCCAGGCTGCTGCCTTGGCCACAATCTATGTAGTCATTGACACCGTCGAATTCGAGAGCGTAGTCTGGTGTGCATCTTTGGTGGGTTTCTTCTATTGTTACGGTTTTTAGGGCTTTGTATATGTTCAGGCGGGCCTCTGTTTGGCAGAGGCCGTCCAGAGAGTCCAGTTGGTCGGCGGAGCTTAAAATTGCGTTTTTTATATCAGCGATGGTTAGAGATGGATCGAACGATTTCAACAGTGCGCATGCACCCGCTACGTGCGGGGCGGCCATTGATGTTCCGTCTGCCCAGGCATACCCGCCGCCAAGATAACAGCTGAGAATGCCTTCTTCATGATTAGGAATTACATCACCTCCCGGTGCAGCGATGTCGACTGAAACCGCTCCATAATTGGAGTATGAGGCCACCTGGTCGTCGTGGTCGGTAGCCATTACTGAGATGATATTGTCGAGGTCGTAAGAAGCCGGATAGTTGGGGATGACGTCGGTGTCGTCTTCGTCGTTTCCGGCGGCGGCTACGAAGATTATTCCAGCGTTGCCGGCGGCTTTGATCCAGTCCTTTTCAGCCTGCAGGAAGTCGTATCCCCCGAACGAAGCGTTAATAACATCGGCACCATTATCGATAGCATAGTCAATGGCGTCATATTCATCCGAGACCAAGCCTTCGCCATCAGCGTCGATGAATTTTAGTGCCATTATGCTGACGTCCCAGCAGACGCCTGCAACGCCGATACCGTTATTGCCGACAGCTCCGATGGTGCCTGCTACGTGTGTGCCGTGAAAATGATCGTCCATCGGATCGTTATTGTCAGCGATAAAATTCCATCCATGGCTGCCGTCGGTATCAGTCCACATATTTGCGGCCAGGTCGGGATGCGTGTAGTCGACGCCGGTATCGATAACGGCCACGATAATGTTTCTGCTTCCGGTGGCGATATCCCAAGCCTCGGGTGCGTCAATATCTGCGTCGACGGTGCCGCCGGTTTGGCCTGTATTGTGCATGGCCCATAGATCGTTGAAATACGGGTCGTTTGGAATATTGGCTGAAATTTTTCTTTTATAGTTCGGCTCGGCGTAGCGGATGCCGGGAGTTTTATTGAAGGCTTTCATAGCCTGTGAAACGGTTCTGCCGGGCGGGAGCTTTACAACGGCTATATCGGGCATGTGCTTATAAGTACGTTTTACCGAGCCTCCGCCAGCCGCTTGGAGAACGGTGTATCGGGATGCCTGTGTTTTAGCGATGTCAAAACGTACTATCAATTCGCCTGGCTTATATGGCAAATCGCCGGTATCGGCAAAAGCGGTTACCGCCATTGCGAACAATAACGCGGCAATTATTTTTGTACAAAACCTTATTTTCATCAATTTACTCGAAGATTTTTCAGGCCTCGAGAACTCCTCAATAGATAAGTTTTGTGCCGGGCGCTAAACTCCCCTTTAATTCGACACGATTATATTCAAATTGTACCAGAAACGCAGTTAAAATGCCAGAAAAAAACCTGATTATGGCAAAAAAAGGAGGTGTTTTTTTAGGCCTGAAAAAAGCCAAATGGAGGTTTCTATTGACGTGCTCAAACTACTGGTATATCCTGTAGTCGCAAAGAAAATCTATGAATAGGAGTGCAAAAATGGGCAGCAAAATTAAACGCAATTGGGTTGAAACGGTTTTGATGGTTTTAGTGGTTGTCTTGTGTGGGTTTGGGTGTGTGCAGGAACAGGACGTTTCGCGGTCGCAAGAGGTGGTTCAGCAGCAAAGTGCTCCGGTAGAGCGGCAGATCGAACCGCAAGCCAGGCAGCTTGATTATCAGCATATAGAACTGCTCAATGGGCTGGACGTTATAACGTTAGAGGATTTTTCGTGTCCGATCGTTTCGGTGCAGTTGTGGTATCATGTAGGCTCGAAAGATGAGCAGCCTGACAGGCAGGGGTTCGCTCATATGTTCGAGCATATGATGTTTCGCGGAACCGATGTGCTTGGCCCTACGGATCATTTCTCGTTTATTCGTCGAGTCGGCGGAACGTCGAACGGATATACCAGTTTCGATAAGACGGTCTATCTTGAGACTCTGCCGGCCGATCAGCTTAATCTGGCGTTGTGGCTCGAAGCTGAGCGGATGACATTTCTGAATATCAACCAGGAATCTTTCGATACCGAGCGTAAGGTTGTCGAGGAAGAAAGGCGAATGGGTCTCAATGAGCCTTACGGAACATTAATGGAGAATCTGCTGGACGAGATTTTTGAAGAGCATCCTTACCGCTGGGCACCGATAGGTAAAATTGCCCATCTTAGAAAAACTACGGTTGGTGAACTGCGTGATTTCTGGAGCAGGTATTATGTGCCAAGTAATGCGACATTGGTTATTGTCGGTGCGGTGACACATGCCGAAGCTCAGGTTGCGGCAGGCCGATATTTCGGGTGGATGCCGCGATACGATGAGCCTGAGCGGACAACGGTTCGTGACGCTCTGCCGAAACAGCAGCGAACGATCAGCTTGAAAGAAGATAACGCCCCTGTGCCCGGTGTCGGAATAGTCTGGCGGTCGGTGCCTTTGAAACATGAAGACACCGTTGCGCTGGATCTGTTGGCAGAGATCCTCGGCGGCGGTAACAGCAGCAGGTTGTACCGGGAACTGGTAGCCCAGAAACAACTGGCAGTAATGGCGATGTGTTATTCGTGGTCGCTCGAGCAGGATGGTATGTTCGCTGTTGCTGCGGGGCTGACACCTTTCGGCGGAGACCCTAACGCTGTTATGGCGATCTTGGAAGCCAATATCGGGCGGGTACGCAGTGAAAAGGTAAGTGAGAAAGAACTTCTCAAAGCTAAAAATCAGATGCTGCGTTACCTGGTGACAAGGAATTTGAAAATACAAAGCAAGGCGAGAATGCTCGGCAGCGCGGCAGTCGAATATGGAGATATTTCGCAGGTCAACAGGCACATGGAAGATATCCGAAAGGTCACAGCGGCTGATATCGTTCGTGTGGCGAATAAATATTTACAGCCGGAAGCGGCGTTAAAAGTGAATGTAGAGCGCAACCTGCTCGGAGCTATTACCGGCAAAGATAAAAAGCCTGAGCCGCCAATAACAGCTGAACCTGAAAAGACCGCTCCTAAGCCTGGAAGAGCGGGGCTTATACGCAGCAGTGATTTTCCAAGAGAGGCGCCTTTCGCAAAATTCAAAGCTGCCGATCTGACACCTAAATACAGCAGTAAAGTTTTGAGAAACGGGCTTAAGGTTCTGGTTGTCCCGAACCGTGAGGTACCTTTTGTAAGCGTTCAGCTTGGATTCTTATCCGGGGCATGGACGGAAACTAAACCCGGCACCGCTTCTATGGCGATGAAGATGCTTACCAAAGGGACACAGAAATACAGCGAAGGTCAACTGGCCGAAGAACTCGAAACTTACGCGATCAGCCTTTCGAGCCGCGGCGGGATGGATACGGCTTCGATAAATATGGGCTGTCTGAAAGAATATGTTGTTAAAGCTATGGGGCTTATGGGCGAGGTTGCGCTGAGAGCGAATTTTCCCGAAGCTGAATTTACCAAACTTCGCAAACAGGTGCTTACATCGCTTGCGGTCTCGTCGGCTGAGCCCGAGTATATAGTGGAAAAAGAATTTCGCAGGCAGTTGTACGGCGGACATCCATATTCGCGAACCGCTGTCGGCGAGGTTGCCGACGTCAATGCGCTGACGGTTCAAGATATGCGGCAGTGGCGGGACAGGTTCTTCCGGCCTGACATGGCAGTGTTGATATTCTCCGGTGACATCGAAGAGGATAAGGCATACGAGTTGGCGGAAAAAACTTTTGGGCAGTGGAAATCGTCAGTGGCCAAACCCGTAATAGAACTGCCCACACTGCAAAAGCTCTCCGGTACTCAGATATATCTGGTCGATCGGCCCGGCAGCATACAGAGCCAGATACGCGTTGGTCAGCGTGGGATTATCCGTCACGATGACGGCTATTTTGTTAGCAGACTGGTGAGCAGTTATTTCGGATGGGGCTTTGACAGCAGACTCAACGAAAGTATCCGGGTTGAAAAGGGGCTGACTTATAGTGTGTGGGGCAGCTATATAGCCCAGCGTTTTGCCGGAGAATTCAAGGTAGGCACGTTCAGTAAGACCGACTCGACGGCAGAGACGGTTGCGGCGGTGATCGATGAAATTAAAAGGCTAAAGGCCCAGGGGCCAAGCGTCGAAGAGCTTGAGGAAAATCAGACGTATATACTCGGCAGCTTTGTGCGTGGCCGTGAGACGCCGCAACAGGTAGCAGGCGACTTGTGGCTGATCGAATCTCAACAGCTCGGCAGCGATTATCTCGAACGTCTGCTTACCGGTATCGCCGAAACTACACAGGCCGATTGCGAGAATCTTCTCGAGCGCACCATTGAGCCGGAAAATCTGGTGATTGTGGTTGTAGGCCAGGCTAGTGACCTTAAAGAAGAACTGGAAAAGATCGCGCCGGTAACAGTTATCTCAGCAAAACAGGAAATGTAGAAGTTGTTCTATCTATGATGCTTTTTCCTGTTGGAATTTTTCCAGGCCTACTTCTCTGATACGGACCAGATTGCCGAGTCTGTCGCTGCGGAAGATAAAGGCGAATATCTTTGAGATAAAGTTGTTCAGCTTTTTGCAGTCTTTGAGATTTTCAAAGTCGACACATTCGGCGCATGTGGTATAGCCTCTTTCCTGGACGCAAGGCTTGACTTTACAGTGCAAGTTCATAGGTTTATCACAGTGACAACCGCCGCAGCGCCCCTTGGTATAAGCCCCGCACCGCGAACAAACCAACCCGCAACATGCCACAATAACTTCATTTGCGTCTTCGGTCATTTTTCTAATCCCTAACAAAATATTGAATATTTGTTAATGGTTTATAATATCTGAAATTTGTATAAGGTTGTCAAGGATAGTTGTTTTGCAGGAAAGCAGTTTTTCTTTTGATTGGTGGCCGCAGGCTAACAGGACGCAATCGGCGCCGATCGATTGGGCTACTTCGTAGTCGTGAGTGGTGTCGCCGATCAATAGTACCTGGTTCGCTCCGCAATCTAATTGCTCTATCAGGCGTTTCCCGTTTTCGATCTTGCCGGCGGCGTAGTAGTCGTTCAGGCCGAACAGTTTTGTGAAAAAGTCTGTTATCTTAAAATGAGCTACCGCTTCTTCGAGCCTTGTTTGCTGGTAGGCTGAGAGTATCGATTGAGTAAGGCCTGCCTTGCTGCTGAGATGCAGAACATTTGCCGCATCGCTGTTTAAATTACATTCAAATCGTCTGCGGTTGTATTCGGTAATATAATCATTGGCGACTGTCTCGAAGGATTCGATGGTAAAGTCGAAGCCGATCCTGCGGTAATAATCTTTGACGGGAAAATCGAACTCACTGCGGTACTGCTCGAAGGTAATGGACGGCTTATTATATTTGCGTGTAATATCGTTTAGTATCTCGACGCACAGCCATGCGTCATCGAGCAGTGTACCATTCCAGTCCCAGATGATATGTTGATATTTCGCCAAATCCGTACTCCAGAAAAAACTTGATCACGTACTCGACTCTCTTCTGTCAGCTCTTGGGTTTGGCTTTGATATACCAACAATATTCTTTAGAAAGTCGCCAACTTTCACTAACGATCTCATGGGCCTTGATATAAACCAGTGGTTTTTCAAGTCGGTTATTTCTGTAGCATCAAAATTTTGATCTGTGATCTGAATATCCAAAATCTGATTTGGAGGCAAAGGCAAAACGTAGCTGCTGTCATCGTCTTCAAATATCAAAAAGTAATATATATCCGATCTATCCTTAGCTCGGTGACCTGGGTTATAATCTATCGGCGCACATATCTTAACAGTTTTGGCAAGATCTTCTTTGCTAAAAAAAGTCAGCTCGATCTTACTACAATCCTTTATAGCCCGGACAAAAATGTCATGGTAATCATGCATAAACTTAGTTTCCTGATAACAAAAACTCAAAGAACAACTCATTTGCTCGTCTATGCTATTATATCATAAAAATATATGCAAACTTAAAGTTGGAAAGTTTCGGCAGTAATAGTATAATGGCCTTGTCTGGAAGATGCGGGAATTTTCATTATTTAGGTGTTTGCAATGAGGTTGAACTAATGCAGATTATCGCTCAATGCCCTGGTTGCGGTAATAGTTGGGTTTTGGATTCCGACGCGGCTGATCGAAGAATACGCTGCGCCAAGTGCCATCGATTGTTCAAGGTTCCAAAATTAGAAGATGTCCCCAAAGCAATCAAAATAATAAACCAGTCAAAAAACACACTCTACGTAGACGAAGATGGAAAAACCTATGGCTGAAAAAATCAGGCATTGACCAACTGAGCATTTGAATACTCCTGCACTTTGCTTTTTACGATATCCATAAATCTATCGACCATCTTTTTCGAGGACCACGTTCGATTTGAAAGCTCGATGTTCTCCTGTGTCCATGGCAGAGCCAATGGCAGAATCACCGCTTTGGTTTGGGATTCCAACAACTCTCCTGTCAATTCTCCAAGTGCATCGAGAATGCTGACCGACATCGGTACTACCCTTGGTTCGCCCACACTGTCGAGATGACAAAGATCAGCTGAATCGGTAACTATGTGTTCGCGACAGGCAAGCGGTCTTTGTTCGTATAACGTACACAAATCGTCAAACAATAATGGACACGACAGTTGGAGATCAGAGTACCATTTACTTATCTGACTTAGCTGTAATTGGCTTACTGATGATTCGTTAAGATCGAAGTCTTCGTTTTCTTTACTGAGAATTTTTTCAGATGCATCTACGAACGATTGCGTAAACTGCTGACGGAATTGTTCCGGCAAGGCCTTTATCTCATCATTGAGCCGAAACGCCTCTGGAATAGATAGCGGTACCAGATATTTGCAACAGGCAGAGCAATATTTGCAGCAGCCGATGGTTTCTCCATCTTCGCGTAATTGCTCCAACGTTATAATCGCAAGTTTAGACGAAAGCACTCGCGCGAGCGGAACAATGTCTGACAGCTTTGCCATGGATTTGGCCAGAGCAATATCCAAGTGTATCGGCTTACCCAAAAAAACAAATTCATAATGCAAAACTTCAGCATCAGGGGCAGGGGCGGCGCTGGATTTATTAGACTTGTCCAAAAGCGTTATGGAATCTCTATCGGTCATCATTATTACTCCTCACTGACATTAGCATTTCATCGCGATTCTACTGGTATTACCGTCACCATCTAAATCATTTTGTACATCTCGAATTAGGCTCGCTGATAAGATTACATTTCTTGTTCTCTATTTTCTTTTTGACAGCTTTTTTGGGCGATTTGATTCCCATAACTCGCTCAATTTTCGCTATCCTTTGAGACAAAACAATCAACTTTGTGTCAATCGAATCGAGTTTTATCAAAACATCTTTGATGTCGGCACCTATGCCTTTGAAATTTCTTTCGGTTATGCTCATATAGCGGTCGATCATACGTTCATAGGCATCTATAGCACGAGCGGCATCGGTTCTTTGTTCCGGCACAGATATCTCCGGTCTTATCTCAAAGGTATCGCCGCCACAATTTGTTGTTGAGAGCCAAACAACAATTATCAACGTGATCAGGCCTGAGGTAAGAGCTAAATAACTTTTGTTCTTTTTCATAACGCAATCTCCTGCTTTTTATTTATTTGTTTTAGACTGTATTGACCAGAGATTCTTTCTTTGACAATGGCCAACCCTGTTTATGCTTTTGATATGCACTTTGGAAAGCATTGACAACTTCCGGATCAAACTGGCTTCTCGAACATGCGATTATCTCATCTATCGCGTATTCGATGGTTTGAGCGGGACGATAATATCGATCGGAAGTAATCGCGTCAAAGGTATCCGCTACCGTAATGATCCGAGCGCCTATTGGTATTTCCTTACCTTTCAAACCATCCGGATACCCTGTTCCGTCAAAATTCTCATGATGATGCCTGATGATATTCAACTCCATATCAAATAGCCCAACTGAACTGAGAATATCGACGCTGACAGCAGGATGTTTTTTAATAGTTGCCCAATCCTCCTGCGTTAAAGGCGAATCCTTTTGAAGGATCTCGCTGGGAATACTTATTTTCCCAAAATCATGTAATCGTGCCGATGTCGCAATACGTTCACGCAACTCAGATGACAGCCCTAATTCTTCTGCTATGGCATCAGCATAAACCATTACGTTTTCACCGTGCAGTGACAAGTATGTGTCGTTGCTTGCAATATCCATTGTTTTTGTCAGTGCGGATATGGTTTTAAACACATGTGTACGTAATTGTTCCCTCAGTGATGAAATTTTGGCCTGCAATTCGTTGTAATCACGGTCTCTGGGCTGTGGTACTTGTTCCTGAGCGTCAAGTTGTTCAGCGGTAATTACACAATTTTTCCCACTTCGTTTCGCGGCATAAAGCGCATCATCGGCTTTCTTGATCAGACCGCTGGAATCTGTTATGTTCTCAGACCCAAGATTTGCCAGGCCTATACTTACGGTTACTGATATATACTTATCTGACACTTGCCATTGATAGTTGTCGATTATTTTGCGTAGCTTTTCAGCAACCCTAACCGAATTTTCCGGCGAAGTCCTTGGCAACAGAATGGTAAACTCTTCGCCTCCCCAACGACACGAAACATCAAGAGGATAAAGGTTTTCTTCGAAAATCTGGCCCATTTTCTTAAGGATCATATCTCCTTCAGGATGGCCGTAAGTGTCATTGATCTTTTTAAAATTATCAATATCCAGGATCATCAAGGCCAGAGGTTTGCCCTCAATTTTCCCCTGGAGTATCTCACGCTCAAGAATATCGAAGAAACGACGACGATTGAGCATACCTGTTAATTCATCAGTGTTGGCCAGTGATAAAAGCTTCTTCTGCAGTTCGATCATTTGCCGAACAATTCCGATACGCGCCTTGAGTTCACTTGGGTCGAAGGGTTTTGTTATATAGTCGATCGCTCCAATATTCAAACCGGCAACTTTGTCAGACAATTGTTCGTCAGCGGAAATGAAGATCACAGGTATTGCTGATGTACGCATGTCGGTCTTGAGTTTTTTGCATATTTCAAAACCATCAACGTCAGGCATTACTTTGTCAAGTAAGATCAAAATAGGCTGCTCTTTAATTGCGGTCTCTATAGCGGACCGCGAATCCTGAGCTAACAGTGGACGCAGACCCATATTTTCTAAATGAACTTTCAGCAAAGCCAAATCTATGGGGTTATCATCGACTACCAGTACTTTGTCATTTTTAACAATGTTCATCCTTATTCCTCAAATCTAAAACTTTTTAATCGGATATAGCCGTTACCGGGGAATTCTCAGGTTGTCCAGAATTTATTTCCTGTTGTTTTGCGATCTCGATCCAGTCGCTTTTGGATAAAAAAGCTTTCACCTTCTCAAATTCAATTTTCAGTTCGTCAAAAAACCCAACAGCTGCGTCAATATTTCCTTCATTCCCGGCGCATTCAAGATGATAGGCCACTTCACCCAGTCGTTCGGCACAGATGTGCCTGGATGAGCCTTTTAATCTATGTGCATATAATCTAACGTCTTTAGAATTTGATTTTTTTATCGCCTGGTCAATGAACTCTATAGATTTTGGGCCGTCGTCCAGGAAAATAGTGACGATCTTTTTCACCATATCCTCGTCACCAATAATCTTCATAATAGAGTCCCAGTTGATTATGTTTTCATCTATTGCCGAAGATGTTTCAATCTGTGCCTGATCCTGTTCATCGTAGACATTGTCATCCGGTCGCGACATCTCAGAGCCGTTCTGCGAAGGTAAATATTCCTGAAGCATCTTTATTAATTTCGCATAATTAATTGGTTTAGACATGTAATCAGTACAGCCGGCGGAAAGACATTTTTCTTTGTCACCTTTCATGGCATGTGCTGTCAATGCGATTATCGGTTTTGTTATTTCCTTCTCGCGAAGTTTCCTGGTGGCCTCATAACCATTTACATTGGGCATCTGTATATCCATGAAGATCAAGTCGAATTCTCCTTTGACAGCTTTGGCTATAACTTCTCTGCCGTCATTGGCAACTGTCACCTCAAGCCCTAATTTTTCAAGCAGCAGCCTCAGTAGAACCTGGCTGGTTGGGCAATCTTCGGCGATTAATACGCGCCCATAAAATTTGGTTTCATCCGACATATTAGGCTCCTTATTCAGCGGGCTCATAGAATTATTCTTTTCCAAAAGGCATTGCGATTCAATTGCTTCAATACCTACTGGAATGAGCAGAGAAAAAGTTGAGCCCTTTGCGAGTTCACTGGTTAGCGTAATTTCACCTTCGAGAAGATGTACCAACTTTCTGGTAATTGCCAACCCAAGACCGGTACCTCCATATTGACGGGTTATAGAGCCGTCGGCCTGAACAAATTCCTCGAATATCGTTTCCTGTGTCTCGGTGGCTATCCCGATCCCGCTATCTTCAATATCAAAACGAATGCAGTTTTTGCCATCTGCCTCATACATAGAAACCGTAATATGGACATATCCTTTTTCTGTAAACTTAACGGCATTACTTACAAGGTTGAGCAGGCATTGTCTCATGCGAACAATGTCGGTACATATTTGTGCGGGCAGGTCTCCGAGTTGGATGATATCGAAAATCAATCCCTTTTGCTCTGCTGTTGGTCGCATCAATGATTCAACCGTAGTGAGTAATTCTCCCAGTGAGCATTCCATGATCTCCACGTCAAGCTTGCCTGCTTCTATCTTTGAAAAATCGAGAATGTCATTTATAAGCTGGAGAAGATTTTTGCCGCTGCCCAGAACCATTTTGACATATTGTTTTTGTTCTTTACTCAGCTTACTTTCAGCCAGCACTTCGCTAAAACCTATGATAGCGTTCATTGGTGTGCGAATTTCATGGCTCATATTTGCCAGGAACCGACTCTTGGCCAGATCATTTACCAGGGCTTCTTCCGCCATCAAATTGGCACGCTCAACAGAATCTTTCAGTTGACGGTTTACCTGCTCAAGCTCTTTACTTGCATACTCTGCCTGCTCTTTAGCTTCTCTCATCTGCTGCTCGGCCATCTTACGATCCGTGATGTCACGCAACAAACCGTCATAAGAGTAAAGTACTCCTGAAGCATCGAACTGAGGTACAATGGTACTTTTGAGCCATCGCATAGCACCATCTTTGCGTATGATACGATGTTCCAGAGGTTCCACGTCATTTTCTGATATGCACTTCAAAACCTGAAGTCGAATTGCATCCCGATCTTCAGGAACTACCATATTGATCCACAGGTACGGGTCTTCATCAAGTTCTTCCGGACTGTAGCCGGTGATAACGGCACAGCTGCTACCGTGTACGGTTTCAATGGGCCATCCGTCTTTAAAGCGAACCGTATAAATATAATCTGTCACCGTATTTGAAATACGACGATACCTTTCCTCGCTGCGACGTAAAGTTTGTTCGGAACGGTTTCGCATGATCTTGAGTATATGCTGCTCGGCAGCTCTGAAAATAATTTTCTCAAGCTCCCTGGTATTGAGCACCTTTTTTATAACGCAATCATAAGCTCCCATTTCTATTAGTTTGGCAACCATTTGTTTGTCAAATTCATCCGCGGTAATTATTACTGGAATATCAATGTTATGCTCAAGAAAAGTTTTAAGTATCTCCGTGGAATATTTGTGCTCGCCGAACATAATGTCCAGAAAAACAAGGTCGAAGTGTTTGTTGTTGAGCTTTTCAAAAGCCTGGATCGTATTCGTTACACATTCAGACTCAACTATATGTCTGTGACAGCCCTGGAGGTATTCTCGCAGTTTTTCGGCATCTGCGCAATTGTTGTCTACGATCAATATCCGAAGATTTTTATTTTCATTTGTTTGTAACTTGTTCTTGACAGCATTGAACAGTGCGGTTTGAGTTACCACACCGCACAACTGGTTATCATCAATAACAACCAATCGTCGGACATTCAGCTTTTCCATGATCCTGCCCGCACTGAACACCGAACAGTCTGGTGGGATACTGATAGCCGGAGATGACATCACATCTTCGATCTTAGTGTATGCCGGGTCTTTTTGTTCGGTGACAACCTTTTTGACAATGTCTCTTTCAGTGAAAATACCGCTTAGTTGCTCGCCATTGAAAACCAGAACGTATGATATTTTGTTAGAGTTCATTATCTGAGCAGCCTGGGTTACCGTTGCGCCGGATTCAACTCGCAAAAAATCTGTTTGTATGATCTCGGTCACATCCCGCCACATACCACAAGATGTCAGGGCATGGATCAGGTCTGTCTTGGTTACTATCCCGATCAATTGATCTTCTTTTAGGATTGGCAATTGTTTGATATGATTCTCAACGGCAATTCTGCCGGCTTCCAGGATAGATAGATCGACAGGGACACTCTGTACGGGTGATGACATAATTTCAGAGACGGTTATTTCATTAAAATCGTTCCTGCCGGCATCTATCCTTTTAAGGAAATCAGTTTCGGTAAGAATTCCTGTTACTGCCCCCTGTTCGGTGACAACCAGGCATGAGATTTTTCTCTCTGCCATTATTTTAGCCGCAGAAATAGCCTTTTGTTCAGGGCCGATGGTAATTACATCGCTGTTCATTACTCCGCCAACCTGAAGCCAGACCCTTGAGGTCGTTATCAGATGATCAGAATCCAAACCACCAATCCTTGTTCTATCCAAACCGAGCTTTTCTTTATCTGCCATTAGTTTTTCTCTTAATACCAACAAAAAAACACTTATAGTCTTAACCTGACAGAGCGCACGAAACAAGGCCTGAAAAAGCCGTCTTGTACGTTTATCAGGTTATTAACCTCTCTTTTTTTCCAGTATCCTAAGTAGACTCTCAGCGTATATGGTTTTTTCGTCCAATTATCGCGGTGAATCAATTTCGGAAAGTACCTGATTTTGAACACATTGCGGTACAACCTGTTTTGGGGGGATTGGGAGTGAATAATTCACAGACAAATGTTGATAACAGTACAAAAAACGGACTTAAAAGCTTAGTGTAACGCTGGTCTCTAAGATGTTTTACCGGCAATCGAAATGTTAGGATCGGTGTTCAATAATGCCTTGAATATATCCAAAGCGGTTACTATACCGACTATCTTGCCCTGTTGATCTATTACAGGCAAAGCGCGAACAGAGAACTGACTCATATTGTCCATTATTACCGACAATGGGGTTTCGGCTTTTACGGTATGAACCGACTTGATCATTATCCACTTGACCTTGATCTGAAGCGTCGCATCGTCCAAAGGTCTGTGCCATTTTGAGAATAAAGGTCTAAGATAAACACTAACAGCTCCGAGTATATCGGACTTTGATACAATACCTTCAACAGCATCTTCGGAACCTACCAGTACATAGCCTGTATTGGTCTGCTCCAGTTGGGCCTGAACCTGCTGGACGCTGTCCTCACCCGCACACCACGGGACATCTTTCTGCATGATATCTGATGCCGATATCGTTAAAAATTCTACAGAATGTTCACCTGGCAGATTAGCCGATGACTGGGTCATCTTTTGTATGCTCTCAGAAACGCTGCCTGCCGCAGGCTCTGCCGGAGCCTCTTCTGCCTTAGCCGGTTCCTCAGCCGGAACCTCTTCAGCCTTAGCCGGTTCCTCAGCCGGAGCCTCTTCAGCCTTAGCCGGTTCTTCTGCCGGAGCCTCTTCTGCTTTAGCTGGTTCTTCTGCCGGAGCCTCTTCAGCTTTAGCTGGTTCTTCTGCCGGAGCCTCTTCTGCTTTAGCTGGTTCCTCAGCCGGAGCCTCTTCTGCCTTAGCCGGTTCTTCTGCCGGAGCCTCTTCTGCCTTAGCTGGTTCCTCAGCCGGAGCCTCTTCTGCCTTAGCCGGTTCTTCTGCCGGAGCCTCTTCTGCCTTAGCTGGTTCCTCAGCCGGAGCCTCCTCTACCTTAGCCGGCTCCTCTGCTTCAGCTTGATCGCCGAAAAGCGAATTTGGAAAGATAACACCGCAATTAAAAACAGGATAATCCCCTATTGTCATCTCATAGGGTATAAATGTAAATTCATCCTTTTCGTCTAATTGTATTTTTCCTTCAGAGCCGCTCCATGGATCTCCAATAAAAGTTTTGGTTTGTACAAAATGGCTGTGTCCTTCCAATTCTTCACGAAATATCCTGTCCCACGAACCGACAAGCAGATTTCCCATTTCACCTATGGCGTCACTGGCTTCTGAAGCTTCCTGGTCTCCGCCTCGTTTTGTGTTTTCCAGAATCTTCTGCTCCGGAAGCATTACTATGACACCTGAAAGTGTAAATAATCCAACACGATCAAAGATCAATTGAAACGTGCCACTCAAAGTACCTTCGGATTTGACACAGTTAACAGCTACTGGCTTCTTGAATGTTTTCTTAAGACCTTTAACCGTTTCACTGCGGCTATCCTGCTGAGTACACTCTATATCTATCCCAAACATGCCGGATATGTCACCGCAAAAGGCCTCGTAAGCCTCCTCGGCCAACTCTACAACTTGAGTCTGGAGTTCTGTTTGTGATGTTGCCATTTGTCTTGGCCCGAATTCGGTAGCCCGATTAATCTACATTTTCTTTGTATAACAAAACTAAGCCGGCTACGTATTTATCTTCGATATTAATTTTGACCGAAACTTCTTCTGAATGTTCACCCAAATTATTCCTGAGCTGCCGACCACTGATCACCGAAGGTATTGATACTTCGAGATTGCCGGTACTTTCGATCAAACGGGACTTTACACTGCCCATAACCATGTTCGCTACTTCACCTATAGCGTCACATACATCTTCTTCACTAAGTTCGTCAGCAGAATCCATTCCCAGCATATTTATCGCTATCGCCTGGGCACAGGGAGTGTTGAAGCAAATTGCCAAACAACCCTGGAGTCCGCCCTTGAAAGTAATTGAACCTAACAGGCTCCAATCTTCATCTACATCGCTGTCCTCGCAGGAGGATTTTTCGATATCCATAAAGATCATTGTTTCAAAAACTTCTTTTGCGCTTTCCAACAGCACATCACTAATACATATTTGCTCAAGCATTATTGACCCCTGTAAAAATTTAAGATTTCTTACTGTTATTAACAGCGTTTAGTTTAATTCATAAACGGAGAGAGCTTTTCCTGAAATTTCTCAGGAGTAAATGGCTTATTGATAAAACCGTTAGCTCCATCGGACATCACTGAATCCATAAGCTCCTGTGAGCTTTCGGTTGAAACCATTATTATCTTTGTATCGGAACAGTTATCTAATTTGCGTATCTCCTGAACCAGTTCGACGCCACCCATTTCCGGCATATTGACATCACAAAGCATGATATCAACGGGCCCCTCGTCGATCTTCTTAAGAGCCTCAACGCCATTGCCGGCTTCTTCGGTTCTATCGAACTCAAGGCCCGACATACGAATCGTTCGTATAATAATTTTTCTCATTGTTGCTGAATCATCTACTATCATTAGTGACTTTGCCATAATATCTACCTCGCTTCTAAACTATTGGTTCATCTTGTTAAAAATAGAACCCTGTTACCTGATTTTCATAAATTAACAACACTTTTCTGTATGTTTTTTCGTCAAACTCAGGAGATACTTTAAATTTTACTTCCGATTTTGTGCTTTTTTTTTATTGTTAAGCTCTAAAATCGCTTAAGTTCAACCTCTTACCTTGACGACAATTACGGTAAGAAGTAGTGCACAATTAACTATATATCGTCCATCTTAGCCTTAAAGCAATACTAAAAAGGGAAAAGTAAAATGGCCAATAACAGGCTATTAGGCAAACAAAGCGACGCTTTTGCCGGCAGTAAGCCAATTACAACCAAAACACGTTCGGTCTCGGTAAAAATCTCAAGAACAGGCAAAAAATCGCCTGATTTGGACAAGTTTCTCGAAAAAACACTTAATAATATCAAAACCACGGCACCTTTAACAAAACGTGAATCAGAAATCCTGCGATTGATAGTCGAGGGCAAAACCAACAAAAAAATTGCACAGATACTTTATCGGACTGAACGGACAGTAGAATACCATCGCAATCGACTCATGCGAAAGCTCGGCGCCAAAACAGCCGCGGATCTGGTCCGACGTGCTATTACTTTAGGGATCACTTCGTAACAGTATAACACGGTTTTGCTCATATTTTTTTGTGATCTTCCGGATTTCAAGGCCCTGCCAAATCAGGTACTTTCCGTAATTCATTAGCGCCTCAAAATTGTCGAATAATACTGTTGTAAGTGTTTAGAGCATTTTAATATTTTCTGTTCGCATTTAGGCCGTCGTGAGGACAAGGCT
>JBHPGW010000031.1:0-31465 GCA_042569785.1 Planctomycetota bacterium
TTTTTGCGCTTTTTTGCACTTTTACCTGCGCAAATGATTGAAAAAATCCCCATTTTTAACCCAAAAATCAACATCAGCCTATCTTGACATACCAAATATTCGTGCCAATTCGTGAAAATTCGTGGTTAATTTTTTCCAAATCGTAAATCGTAAATTGAAAATCGTAAATTACAGAGTCGTTAATCTGTGTTAAACATTTCTTAAAATCTGAGAAATCTGTGGCTAATTTTTTTTGTTTTTCGAGTCACAGGCCACAAGTCACGAGCCCCGACTTTTATCTACGCCATGGTGCTTTTCTTACCATTAGGGGGGGCATTTGGTTTGGGGAGACTTTTTTGCTTGTTGTGGTGACACAACTTTGGTCGCTTGGGTACCAGCGAATCTTGAAAAGAACGAAATTAGATGTACGGCACTTTTTCTAAGGCTTTATTTATAGCATTTTTCTCGGTGGCCTCCCTGCCTTGGCAGGTACAAGTCTGTGGCGAAGTCGTTATAAAAAAAAAGCCCCGCGAAGCGGCTCCACAACTCAAAACTTAAAACTAAAAATTCAAAACTTTAATTTGAGTTGTCACACAAGGTCTTTGAGATACTTTCTCAGGTGATGCCGGCACTGAGAAAGTATTACCGCACTTAACATGATAGTGACAAACGCGTTAAGCGATATCTCGTTTATCACAACAGCTAAAGCTGTACCCGCCGCCGGCGGATGTTCCACATCCAAAGCCACCATCACCAATATTGCCAATCCGACTACCAGCGGATACTCTGCCCAGTAAGGCAATGCGATAAAATAGAAAATTGCTCCACAGCCCAAACCTACCAGGTGTCCACCAACAACATTTTTTGTTTTTGCTGAAACCCCCTTAGGCATTGCAAAGATAATAAAAGCTGTAGCCCCCATCGAACTGATCGTTACTATCTTTTCCTCACCCAGGGCAATAACTATCACAAACAGAACAAAAACAACAAGCAGGCTTTGCCAAAGGTAATTTTTCCACTGCTGTTTAAATTTGCTTGTTATTTGTGTCCTGTAAGCCATAACTTATACATCCAACAAAAATAGTGTGCTCTGGGTTCTGATCAGAGGTAAAAAAAAGGTGAGGAAAGAATACTCAGCGGGGGACCGGGTATTCGCAACCTCACCGAGAGCGTAAAATCCATTTCAGCATTTCCTGGCCATCCTTGGCCAGTTTTATGATAAATTCTTGCTGGCATTTTATATGCCGAATTTTATGATGTTTTCCGCAGCAGCGCGGATATTCTCATCGCTCTCAAGTTCACCTGAAGCCAAAAGCTCAAGAGCACGTTCTACTGCGTTGGGGTCTGATTGAGGTAATTGAGATGCTTGTTCGATCAAGCCGTCATGATTGACTTGAACCAATGCGTCAACCTCGCTACCAGTATTATTGGCAGCGGTATTGCCCGGATCAGAGGAGCTCTTGCCCACGATATTATTTATTTGGTTGTTGTCAATTTTTTCTATCATTTTCCTGTTACTTTCTGCAAATTTCTTCCATCTATACTACTTTTTCGCACATTTTTACAAAAACTTTACTCTTTTTTTGCAATTTTTTAACTTTTTTTTTAAAGTTTCAACTACTTTCCACCGAAAAAAACACGTTCACGACCCTTTGAGCCCGTTCTAAAACCATTAAAATCCCGTTTTTTCATTCAGCATCCACCGTTTCACCCACCTCATAAGCCACAAATTTAATAAATTTAAGCGAACTAATCGCCCCTAACCGCTCTTTCAGAGCGGTTTTTTTGAAATTTGGCAGTAAATGTTGGCCGCTATAGTATTGGTCTATTTGTTTTTGGGTCGTTTTATCGGTCGTATCCCAAATTTGTTCAAGAGCCCATATCAGTTCACCGTCATCAAGATCAATAAGCCTCAATCGAAGGGCGGTCACCATGTGCGGATAAGGTTTATATTCGGTCACAGTGCCTGTCATTATCGCGTTGCACTTTAATCTTTTTCGCATGGCGGATAATTGCTCAAGCGTAAAAGTCGCGTTCGGCTCGACCTGAATATCTCTCCAGGGCTTTTCGTTTTGCCATAGCACCGTCATGCCGAAAAGGTGTTTCTTTTGCAGGGACTGATAGAGTGCTTTGGTGACCTTGGCCGGGATTTCCGGATAGCTTGAATCATTCTCAAGTTCCACGAGAACTACCCTGCCAATTGCGGATATGTCCTTTTCAGGATTGTTGTAAAAGTAGTCACTTGTTGTGGCCGATTCATAGCTGTTACAACCAACAAAGAGAGACAGCAGGCACAACGATAATACTATTTTAAGATCATTCATTTAATATCTTCCCGAAGTCTGTTCTTTTTAATTAAGATTTTTCATTTTATCCTGTACCGTGGCTGCTTGACTATTATTTTGTATTGGTTCGGGTTTAACCTCTCCTCCGAGAGCTTCAAGAATTTTAAGCAGCGCTTCTAATTGTACCTCATCAGCTTGGCGCATCTCATTCTTAAAACCGAGAATCTGACTTTTCCATGTATTCAATTCAGTCGTCATATCAATTAGAAGGTCATTTGCCTGAGCCAACTCTTTTTGTGTCTTTTCTAATTCAGGCTCGACAGCGGCTATTTGTTTTTTAAGCTCCTGGTTTTCTATAGCAAGCTCATTGCTTTGTTGCTTAAGTTTTAAAAATTCTTCAGAGATCCTGGAATATTTTTCAGTCATTTTGATTGCCGTTTCAACGCTGCTTGTGTTTTTTTGAGTTGGTTCCTTGAAGTTATTTGCGATTGCGGTACTTACAAGTTCTTCCGGCTGCATGGACAGCTTTGCTATTCTTTCTATCCTTGAACAGCCAGCTAAAGTGAGCATTGCGATCGTTAAGGCCGACAAAATGATCGTTCTGAGATTAGTTTTCATTATCGTTTTCTCCGACAGTTTCTGTTTGACTTACCTGCTGAGCCTGTATTTCAGCATAATTACATTTTATACGCGTTTTTGTGCCGCACGAACAGGTTACTTCAATAACAGCAAATTCCTGCTGATTTTCCACAATGCCAACCTGCGGCTTTATATTCGTGTTTGCCACTGGTGTGTTTGCGGCAGCGGCAGGAGAGCCTAAAAGTTCAATAACAAAATTACCTTCAAGCTTAACGTTCTGGCTTTTTAAAATGTTGCTTCCCGGCTTTCTCATCTATTTCCTGAGCCTTTTTCTTTTTTTTCACAATAATAATTTACTGTCACGCACGATAATCGAGAGTGTGCTTAGTTTCATCGTCTTGATCCTGCTGACCATCAAGTTGCTCTATTATTGGTTCGTCGCCTGGTTGTTGCCCTGATTTATTGCTTTGCTGGTTGGAATTCTGTTTGCGTTTTCTCTCTTTACGGCGTTCTATAGGATTTAAACCCGCGACATTATGCAGGTTATCCACCGGTTTTATTATGTTGTAGTTGCTATCTGCCATTTTTGAATTGCCTCAATTTTAACGACAAATTAAATATAGCGTTTGCGTGCAGTTGGCTGACACGCGGTTCGGTTATTTTGAAAACTTCCGCTATTTGCTTCATGGTCAGTTCCTGTTGGTAATATAGCAGAATGACCTGGCGTTGCCGTTCGCTTAATTGCTGTATCGCTTTTGTCAGTTTGCCTACAAGCTCTCTGCGTTCAAGCTGCTGATCGGGCGTAGTCGTTTTGGCCGATGCCAGAAAATTGCTCAGTGCATGAGAATCTTCCGTCGAGTTATCGATCGAGAGAAAGTTCTTAGCGCGGGCATTCTGAAAAGTTTTGTAAAGCTTTTCGATCGTAATATTTAGCTTTTCGGCTAATTCTTCATCCGATGGCGCCGAGCCTGTTTTTTCGGTAATCTCGGCAGTAACCTGGATGGTTTCGCGAATCTGCTTGTCAATGTTGGCCGGCACAAATGACCATCCTCTTAGTTCATCAAGAACAGCTCCTCTGATCCTTATATATGCATACGTCGCGAACTCTGCCTGTTGTGAAGGGTCATAATCGTGACCTGCTTTGACCAGTCCTACGGTACCTGCTGAAACAAGATCTTCATATGTCAGGGGTGGCCTTAGATATGTCACTACTTTCTGGACGATTTTATGAACCATCGGGATAAGCTGCATGATCTGGTCGTTTTCTATATGGCACTGCTGCTGCAGTGTATATGTACGCTTAGCCGATGCCTTGAGATGTCCGTTGGCATCTTCAGCGACTTGGTTTTTCAGGTTTTTGTCGACCTCAATCGCCATCAGTTTGTTCCTGTTGTTTTTTGACCTGATTATTTATCATTGCGTTAAGTACTACAGTATTAATCGCCTTGACAGCTATGGCGACAACCAAATAGCTAACCGCTGCCGCTATCAATGCTCGTTTACAACAAGTAAGTGGCGCAAGTCCGCTGCCGGCACCAACAATAGCGATGCCAAAAAACGCTAACACGGCAACACTGGTCGCGATTGACTTGCCATTTAACGGCATAATTTCCTATCCCTTCCTAACGTTAAATCAAAACATTATTTCAATGCGCCGGCTAACTCCGGTTGATTATTATTTATCTGATCTGCCTGTGAAAGGTCTATCGTTTTTACAGGTTCAATTTCGGTTCCTAATACGATCTCGTCGTAAGCGATAACCGGCAGAGTCGGTACTGTTCTCAATAACATCGCCGAGAGTGACGGTCTGAGTCTCGAATCACAGAGCAGAACAACTTTATCGAATCCTTTGTCCATCGCTTCTTTCCAGCCGGTCGCTACTCTTGCGCTTATATCCATCGCCGTCTCTGTGTTTATGCCAAGGTTTAACGATTCGCCCTCCTGCCTTAAATTCGAGGTCATTTGGTGTTCGAGCACAGGGGCGAAAGTTATCGCCGAAATCTTCCCATCGGCACCTTTATATTGTTCGGTAATGGTTCTGGATAATGCTTTTCTGACGACCTCGGTCAACAGGTCGGTATTTTTTGTTTTAGAAGCGTTTTCGCCTAACGATTCGAGTACCGCTGTTAATTCCCGTATCGGGATCTGATTTTGGAGAAGGTTTCTAAGTACCCTTTGCAGCATTCCAACAGGCACCATTTCTCCGACAACTTCTCCGACCAATGATGGCTGTGTCTTTCTCAGCCTGTCAACCAGCATTTGCACATCTTCTCTGGTCAATAATTCATGTGCGTGCTTCTTGAGTGTCTCAGAGAGATGCGTAATGAAAACCGATTCCGGGTCTATAACGGTGTAGCCGCTAAGCTCGGCATTTTCCTTTTGTTCAGCAGTTATCCACAGAGCTGCTAAACCATAAACAGGTTCTGATGTCTCTATACCCTCGACTTTGGTGCTGACGGTTCCCGAATCCATCGCCAGGAACATATTCGGCTCCAACTGGCCCTTCGCTATGGTATGATCGAACAATCTGATCTCATAAGCGTTTGATTCGATATTGATATCATCTCTAAGCCTTACAAGAGGCATGATAACCCCAAGTTGCTGAGCGAATCTTCTTCGCAGTGCCCCGATACGCTCAAAGATAGCGTTGTCTTTATTAGGATCGACAAGACTGATCAATCTTACGCCGACGTGAACGGAAATCCTGTCAACGTCCAAAAGTTCTTCGACCGGCTGCTTCTGCGTTTTTACTTTCTGTGAAGATGACTTTGTTTTTTTGCCGGAATCTTTTTCATTTTTTGCAACCATTCTGCTGCCTACAGCGGTTCCTGCAGCCAACAGCAAAAACGGCATCGCCGGCAGTCCGGGTACAAACGCCATAGACGCGATTATTACAGATGCTATTGTCAGCGGCTGTGCGTTTCTGAGGAATTGTTTAGAGAGATCCTGTCCAACGCTTCGATTCGAAGATATCTTTGTTACGAGAAAGCCTGAACTAATTGAAATAATCATAGAAGGTATCTGGCTTACGAGGCCATCACCGATCGATAGTATAGAATAAGTTTTCATCGCATCGGCGACATTCATTCCGCGAGTATATCCCATGATGATACCGCCTATGATGTTGATAGCGGTGATTATGATACCAGCTTTGGCATCGCCTCGAATAAATTTACTGGCACCATCCATGGCACCGTAAAACTCACTTTCTTTGACGATCTTTTCTCTTCGCTCGTTTGCCTCTTTCTCCGTAATAGCACCGGCGTTAAGGTCGGCGTCGATCGCCATTTGCTTACCGGGCATCGCATCGAGAGTAAACCTGGCAGAAACTTCACTAATACGCTCAGAACCTTTTGTAACTACGATAAATTGAATGATAAAAAGGATGATGAAGACCACGAGTCCGACAACGAAACTACCTCCGGCCACAAAGTCTCCAAAAGCTTGAATGATACGTCCCGCATCTCCCTGCAATAATATCAATCTCGTTGAAGCGACGTTAAGAGAGAGACGAAACAGCGTCACAAAAAGAAGCAGCGAAGGAAACGTAGAGAGTTCAAGAGCTTCTTTTGAAGACAGGGTGACTATCAGAACTGCCACCGACAACGATATACTGCAAGCTAAAAGCATATCCAGTATAGGTGTAGGCATACGGATCAAAAGTGTGGCGAGTATGGTTACCAGTCCGACAGCAAGAATAATATTGCTGCCCGAATCGCCACTCATATTAAACGATCCCGAACCTGACGAGTTTGATTTTTCAGCACCTGCCATTAAATTTTATTCTCCGCAGCAAAAATTGTTTTGTTGTTTGTTCATTTGTTAGTTCTCAGCACTCTCAGGAACACCCGCACCAATAATTTCAGTTATTCTGATAGCAAACTTACCATCGACCACTACAACATTTCCGGAAGCGAATTTGTTGTCCTTGAGGTATAGATCAGCCGGTGCGTCGATCGGTTTATCGAGTTTGACAACAGAGCCCGGTCCAAGCTGCAGAACCCTTTGAACGGACATCTCTATTTTACCGACCGCAACGGTGACAGGAACGTTTAGATCCAGCAACAGATCGATACTTGCGCTGGCACCAGAGCCTTCCGGTCCAGTTGCTTCTGAAAACTCGGCCGACTGAACCTGGGTCTTTGAGTCTTCCTGCCCCTGCTCGGTTTGCTCTTCTACTGCTTGTGCTGTGTCTTCATCTGCCATTTTTATTTTCCTTTTTATTATCCGGTTCTATTAATTTTGTTTTTTCTCTGCTATGTTGCCTCGGTAATAACTACGGCCTGCTTACCGATCGATTGGGCCAGTTGTCCACGAAAGATCGTTTTATCCTCGATAAGAAGTTCAACCGGTTCATTAACGCCTTTACCGAGCAGCAAAACATCTCCAACACAAATATCCATTAGCTCCTCAAAGTTCAGTGATAACGAGCAAAACTCTGCGGTAATCGTAGCGGGCGTATTGTGCACATGATTAAGCACCATCTTCGAGACTTCTGCCGGCGAGACTTCATGAGCGCCGCCTTCTTCTCCTATAATGAGTTTGAGCTTGTCAGCAAACACTAAAAAAGCAACTTGGGTACTGTTTTCGGATTCGACTTTTTTTATACTAAGAGTTACTTTACACAGTTCCTCACTGCCATACAACTCAAGAGGGACATAGTTTTTTGCTATATTACCAAGCGGATTAAACCCACTGTTTTCGCATGACAGTGAAACTGAATCAATTAATGCAGAGGTAATATCCGATAGAAGCGAAACTTCTAATTGCGACAACTCCTTTATCGCTTCTTCGTCCTGTTCGCTCTTGCTGTCGCCGAGCAATTCATTTGTCCAGATTACGGCACTTTTGCCCGGTATGCAAACAAGTCCGCCCTGAACATGGGATACCGAACCGGCATTTTGATTCTGCTGGGCGGGGTTTTCAACAAAGCCCATAACCTGAAAGTAATTATCGGCTTTATTTTCAGCTACCTCATTAAGGAAAAAATCCGCAAATATCTGATTTATCGAGACGATCTCGACGTCATAGCTGTTATTGTATAAATCACTGAATCTTTTGTTTATTTCCGCAGTGATCTTTTTTATCAACTCATTGATCTTCCTCAGTTGAGCACCGTTAAAGTAGTGAGGCTGATGCCAATCATATTCGACAGTTTCTATTTGATCGTCTTGAACAGATGATTGTGATTTGACTGCATTTATAAGTTGCTGCAATTTTTCTTTACTTTGGCTGTTAATGATCATTTCGCTCATTGTTATCTCAACTTTTTAGAAAGTATATTTATCAAGTTAATTGTACAACCTCATCCTGGCGATACTGACGGACTTTAAGTCTCAGGGTTCTTGCGCTGATGCCTAACATCTTTGCTGCCTTGGACTGATTGCCACTGGTATGGTCCAGAGTATCCAGGATCGCCTTTCTCTCTACCGCATTAAGCGGAAGACCAACCATATCCGTGTTTGACAATTCGCTGTTATCGACCAGCAGTTTCTCTCGCTGCTGAAGCGGCTGAAGCTCATCGAACAGCCACGAAACATCCGCTAAAGACAAACTCTGCCCAACTCCTAAGATCAGCGATGTCATTACGACATTACGCAATTGTCTGATATTGCCGGGCCAATCGTATTTGGCAAAAATATTCATCATTGCAGGATCGAGCCTGGTGATTTGACGCTGGGTCTGTCTGGCATTAAGATTCACAAAGTGCCATACAAGGTCGGGCAAATCTTCGGGCCTGTCTTTCAAAGCCGGCACGATCAGTTTTACTCCGCATAAACGGTAATAAAGGTCCTGTCTGAATCGACCTTCGGCAACTTCGGCAAGCAGATCTTTATTCGTTGTGCTTATTATTCTTACATTGACCTTAACGCTCTCACAGCCTCCGACACGTTCAAAATCCTGCTGCTCAAGAACTCGCAGCAATTTGGATTGGAAGTTTATGGGCGTTTCTGTAATTTCGTCCAGCAGCAAAGTCCCGCCATGCGCCATTTCAAATCGACCTTTGCGCTGTGCGTGCGCTCCGGTAAAGGCTCCTTTTTCATGGCCAAACAATTCGCTTTCCAACAGTGTGTTGCTCAGTGCCGCACAGTTGACTCTCACATATGGCCCCAGCGATCTTCGGCTGTGATGGTGAATGAGCAGAGCGATCAGTTCTTTGCCTGTTCCACTTGAGCCGTTTATCAAGACCGGCATTGAAGTCGGTGCGATTTTTTTTGCCAGTTCCACGGTCTGAGTTAGCTTACGGCTTTTGCCCACAATTCGGTAAACTGTATTAGCACCCTGCTCAACAACATCGCAGTTATGAATATTGTGATTTGGCAGAAAGGTGTCAAGCAAACTGCCGATCTTCTGAGGATTGAGTGGCTTAATGAGAAAATCGCAACAGCCACTTCGAATAGCATTGATAGCCGCTGATACAAGTTGCTGCTTTTTTTGCTTCTTTTGCGGCTGGGCCATCACGATTACCGGCATCTCCGGGGAATCAGTCCTGACCTTGCGAAGAAATTCCTGCTCGGCTCTGAATGAGACAGTAGCTTGAGTAGCCATTTGAGTCCGCATAAATACAAGATCACAGTTGCCCCGGTCAAATATCTTTATGGCGGATGCCTCGTCTTCGGCAATGTCTCCGCAGATACCCTTCTGAGCTAATATCTCAAGTATCAAGCGAATCGATTCATTATCGTCATCGACTATTAATATATTTGAACCGGGATTTTCATAGGCCGGCTCAGCGTTGTTTGTTTCAGCTTGACTCAATTCTTTACTACTCCATTTACAATATTCACAAAAAGACTGTCTTATTTTTTTATCAGCGAGGTGGGGTTATCTGTAATATACCAGCTGATCAAGTCACTCCTGGCTTTGGCCAACTCTGCCCACGGACAATCAGGTAATTCGGTAATAAGTTGTTGATATTTTTCCCTTGCTGCCTGAGGTTCTTTTTTCTGCAGGCAATTACCTGCCTGAAAAAGTACCCAGGCTTTATCCTGGTTTTGCCCATCTTCAAAGAACTGATTTTGACTTAGAGCTCGCTCGTAACAAACACCAGCCTGTTCCAGATAGCCGCCGCTGTATAAAATATCTCCTAACTCAACCGGCTTCTTAAATTGCTCAGGATACTCTGAAAGCTCATTGAACATTTCCGATATCATCTCAGCGTATGGCAATTCAGTTGGAGCTTTTTTCTCTGGAACAACCTGCGGTTGCGGTTTTACCACATCAGCGGCAACAGAACTATCAGTTTCGGCTTGAAGATTTGGCTCGATAATAATAACAGGGTTGGAAATTTCATCCCGTGATTTTAGTCTGGTAGCCCGGACTTTTTCGATTATTCGCCTCAGATCATTTTTAATTTCGTTATCCTGATCATCTTGACCTTCATCCGAAGCGGTGATCCGTGTTTTCCATAATTCCTCTTGAACATCAGACGCGGGTGATTGTGAAAGTAGAAAGTTACTGCTTCCCGCCACTTGTCCATCCACCTGGGCGGTAAAATTCATGACGATGCTGTTGTTGGTTTTGGGTTTGTGATGACCCAGGTCGGCCTTGCTGAATTGGATCGGGATATATGTATTTATTGCTTTTTCAGATTCCGGTGCCAGATCAGTTGTCAGAAGATCAACGGGATCGATCAGTTCAAAGGACTCTTGAATATTATCGTAAGTTGCCGACATGCCGGCCGATGCAAAACAAAAATTCAAAATGCACAAACACAGCACAAATCCTGAACTTGAAAAAATTCCAGGCCCCGACTGACACTGTTTTAGTTTTTTGGTAATCATTTTCATTTCCATCGTCCCCAAAGCGCCAATGCCGCTTTGTCATAGTTTTGCTGTTGGTTATAGCTTATTGCCAACATCTCCAACGCTTTTCGCTTTATCTGACCGGACGGCTTCAAGTCTAAAAGTTGTGAACAAACAGACTCAACCTGTTTGTAATTGCCTGATTTCATGTAGACGTCGGCTAATTTGAGAGCCACTTTATGGGTCCAGGGACCTGGCTCAGCAGAAATAAGGATCTCGGACAATTTTTTATGAGCAAGTTCCGGTTTGCCTTTATCAATGTAGCAGTCACTTAGTTCACAAACTATCTTCGCCTTGAGTTGAGAATCCTTGATATACTCGCTTCTTTCGCCGAGCATCGCAATAGCGTTATCTACCAGACCCATTCCACGAAAGGCCTTGCTCTTGAGCAGAAAGATTTCAATAGATTCTTTCTGCGAAAACCAGGATGAATGCGCATCTTCGAGCACCTGAAGTGCCTGGACATAATTATCCTGTAGAAGATAAGCATCAACCAATGAAGAAATATTCAGGCAATATTCATCTTTGGACAGCTGTCCATCCAGTGCGTTTTGAAAGGCATTGCAGGCAGTCTCGATATTTCCTGAGGCCAGGTTAGTTTTTCCTAAAAGATAATAAGCCGAATACAGATTTTTGCTCTGACGGTCCTTTTCCATCAGAATGTGTTTGCTTAGCCATTTTGTAGCAGAGTCAAAATCTCCTATTTCATAAAAACATCTGCCGGCCCCGAGAGAGGCGATCCCTTGAAATTCGTCGGAGAGGTTAAGATTATAAATCTTTCGATAGAGGCGGGCGGCTTCGGCCTTGACATCCATTAGGGCCATCGTATCTGCCAGATCCAGGTAAGCCTGACCGATAATTTCCGAATCAGGATACTGCTCAACCAACTGCTTCAAATCCCGGTGTGCGCCGGTATGATCGAGCAGGCTGTTCTTTAATTTACTCGAATTAAACAGCGCAAACTGTGCAAGAGATGTTTTTGAAAAACGGTTCGCTACTAATTTGTATTCGGCAATCGCTTTGTCAACACGCCCTTTTTGAGAATGCAAAAGCCCCAGCGCAAAGTGAATATTAGCAATTTGCGGGTCGTTGTGATAGGTAAGCAAAAACTTTTGCCAAAGTGAACTCGCTTCGGCATTAAGCAGGGAGGTATATTGCGAAACATATGAATATTCGTCCAGGTCTGAAACGGTCACTACGCCTTTTTCATCCAACTGCGCCAAAAGACCAACGCAACCGGCTGCTACTGAAACAGCCTGTTCTTTCATTGCCGCCGGCAAATAGATACTTACTGGTCGCTTGAGGATGCCTGCACGACCCTGCTCTAAAGACCAATGAACATCAAGAGAAGCATTGGAGGCAAACCTGGCCATCAACTCTTCGATCGAGGCTCCATCACAAACGACAGAGAAGCGGGAACTACTTTCGGTGTCAACTTTTTTAATTTTAGGACTCAGGCTCGCTTCGTTTAGTTGCTCGGTGCCGGAATTTAAAAAGATTCGTAACTGTGACTCATTCAAAGTGGCCAGCATATCCTGATTAGCGTTCGGATTACGCCACAACTCCTCAGGCAGGTCCTTGTCAGAATCACTAAGTGAAAGAACCATTCTGGTTATCGATTCTGCCGCTATAAAGAAACTATCTCGCTGAATTTGCTGTGCCCATTTGGCGTCGACATCTATGCTCTCGATCAGAGCAAGTACCCGATAGGCTCTGGTTCTTGCGCCCAGATAACGTTCTTTTTGTATGTCAACTAAGCTGCGGTAATAATTGGCGGCGATTTTTACGCCTAAAGAGCGACTCCTTGACACTGTTTTTAATAAACTATCGGCTTGTGAGAGAGCACCGGTTTCTTTCAGGCATAGGGCCATTTGCAAATGAAGAAAATCTCTAACCGGTTCTTCTCTTACGTTTGTTGAAAGGTTTTGGCTTAACTGATCATAGACGGCATATGCTTTGTCGTAATCGGCCTGAAGATAGTATTCCTGGGCGATCTCCAGGGAAAGCGGCTGCCTAGGATCAAGAACCGGCTCGGGCCTGGGGCTTGGGTAAATTGCCTGCTCTATAGGTCTTTGGGCTACTTGCTGTACAGGCTGTTGGGCTATGGGATTGGGGGAAGTGGGATATGTTTGATTTGCAAGAGGTGCCGACGGCGCCTCGGAGAGGATCACAGATGATGGTTTCACAATTGCATACACCATCAATACCGCAATTAGAACGATTCCAGCAAGCAGAGCTGCCTGAAGCAATGAAATTCGTTTTATAAAGTCAAAAGAAAATGAAAGCCTTGGTATCCTGCCGGAAAATTTTCTACCGCCTGCGAAGAAGTTCCTGACTTTTGCTTTTTCAAGATAAGCCAGCTCTCCGGTAAATATCTGTTCTGCAGAGAGCTCTTCGTAAACCGAGTCCGCAAACAACTGTTCCGCTGAAAGATCCTCAGTTATCTGCTCTGCGAACAAATCATTATCCGGCACAGTTTCCTGAGCTTGCTCTTGCGATTTGATTTTTTGATCTTCAGTAGCCATAGCCTTAACATTTATACGAGTGCAAAAATTACTGCCCAAATCAGCGCATTTCACAACCTTGCCTTATCTTTACAGCAATAATTGTGCCATCTTCTAAAAAAAGCGTTTATAATTGAAATAAATGTATTTTTTGCAAAAAACAGCCCTTTTGACCTAAGATATTATCTACATACCACAAATACATGTTCGGATTTCATACAACACGACTGATTTTCTGACAAAAATAATTGTGCGAATTCTTTGCGCAGAAAAAAAAGGGTTCAGAGATTTTTTTCGGAACTAAAGGCTAAGACCAGAGGTTGATGCTTTCATCAGGTAGCTGTTACAAAGTCAGGCGCAACAGGTGTAGACAATTCATTTTGACCTGCCCCTGATTTATTTGCCTCTTTTTGGATTTGATGCTGTTTTACCTTAGCATAAAGCGTTGTGCGTGTTATTCCAAGCATAGCCGCGGCACGTGTTTTCTGCCAACCTGTTCGCTGAAGTGCGCGAGCAATAAGTTCACGTTCGGCTTTTGCAAGAGAAAGGTCCAATACCTTCTCGTCCGGCTCATTCGTTGAGAAGCCTGCTTTTGTTGGGTCAATGACAATACTGCTTACACCGATCTTATCTGTTGTCTCGAGCATGATCGCTCTTTCCATAACGTTCTGCAATTCACGTACATTTCCAAGCCAATCATGTTCGATCAAAACTTCCTGGGCCAATTTTGTTATTGAAGTTATCTTTTTAGCCTTTTGGCCGGCGATCGTTGAAGTCTTGAGGAAGTATTCAGCCAGTAGCCCAATATCTTTTCTTCGATGAGCAGTCCGAAGAGGTGCCAGAACTATCGGAAAGATGTTCAGACGGTAGTAAAGATCACGCCTAAAGCGGTTGGCCTGGACTTCGCCGTCAAGGTCGCGATTGCTGGAAACGATTATCGTAGCTTCACATTTCATCTCCTTTGTACCGCCGACCTTACGGTATGTTTTTTCCTGAAGGACCCGCAGCAGTTTCGCCTGCAGATCCATAGGCATTTCGCTTATTTCGTCAAGAAATATCGTCCCCGCTCCGGCCAATTCAAAAAGGCCTGTTTTTTCACGGTCGGCACTGGTGAATGAGCCTCTGACATGGCCAAAGAGCTCACTTTCCAGCAGATTTGCCGTCAAAGCAGCACAATTTACCGCGATAAAAGGCTCGTATGGGTGTTTCAGGGCGTGTATCGCTTTAGCAACCATTTCTTTCCCGGTACCGGTTTCTCCGATTATCAGCACCGGATCGCACTGGCTGGACGCGACAAGTTTTATATTTTTAAGAACTTCCAGTGTTGCCCTGCTTTGCCCTACCATAGAAACCGAGGCGGAGAGTTCGTCGGCAAAAAATTTGGCCGCTTTCCTGTGTGACTTGTCCAGAGCAACATCATCTTTCAATCGCTTCGCGATCTGTTCCAGCCGGTAATAATCCTGGGAACCGTTTAGATAGTCATCCGCTCCCGCCTGTATGAATTCTCCCCTCAAAGCTTCGTCACTGTCATCGCCGGCAGCGACCACAACACAGAGCCTTGTTTTTTTATCAAGCAATTTAACGAATTGTTGAATATCGACCGGACTAAAACGCGAGCCGAAAAGGATCAGGTCAGGACCAACGGATTCAACAATATTCAAGGCCTCAGTGACATCGTCGGCAGAAAATACCTCATGACCGATCTGCCGAGCTAATTCCTGTAAATTACTTTCCTGACCAGTTGTGACAACTCTGTGTAATATCATAGTGCCTTAACGTGAATAATTCTACTCACCCCGCAATTCGAGTGACATATTCTGCAGTTTATTTTTTATTGAATTTAACAAACTATATCTTTCTTTGGTCATGCCTCTGTATAATTTTCTAACACGGTAATAATCGGCATTTAAACTCAAACAGCTTTAATTTTTTTATGGGACGGGCCAATAATGTCACCACCTCTGTAATTGTATTCAATGTTTTTTCCTTTTTTGCGTTATCGGACCCACCTCAGACACAGGGCCGATAGAAACTAAGAGTTACTCTTATGCAACTTTTATGGGACGTTATAGCGTTTCGATACAAGTCGAATAAAAAAACCTTCTTCAATGTGTAATTTATCCGGACGTGTGAAAACGGAAAATTTATCAACAGTGTAGGAAAATTTATCATACTTGACGCCTCTATAAGTTACCGACAGATTATTTTATTAAAATCTAAGTTTAGTTAAGCCCTGTCACTCACTAACCTTATGAGCTTTTTAGGCCGGATGAAGTCTTAATTTGGCACAGTTTTTGCTTGTTATTTATGAGGCACTGCCTCGGCTGGTAGCGTTACAGGTAGTTTTAAGGCGAATTTGAAAAGGAAAAATGATGAGTACATCTCAAATAGCAAACGCAAGTGACATCCAATTGGATTATATGAAGCTGCTTGTAACACAGCTTCAAAATCAAAATCCATTAGATCCTATGGATAACAACGAAATGGCTGCGCAGTTGACGCAGTTCTCACAATTACAGCAGCTCGAAGCCCTGAATACAAATTTCGCAAAAGTCCTTGAAAGCACCGAACAAAGTTACGCCGACTCCTTGATAGGTCAAAAAGTTTCCTACATGGTAGATAATCCATTGACCGGAACTAGAGAAAAGAGGATCGACACAGTTGATGAAGTTTATAAAGACAATGAAGGAAACCGGCTTTTGATGGTTGGACGCCGTACCCTTGGATTGACCGACGTCAGTAATCCCTTGGTAGGCAAAGAGGTATCGTTTGTAGTAGATTCCCCGTCTGGCCCTGAGGTAAAAACCGGTACAATTGATGCGGTTCAGACCGAGGAGGGGCAACTTGTATACAAGGTAGGTGGTTACGACCTTACCTTTAACCAGATAGCGGACTCATTGATTGGCGGTAGTCTTTCATACCATATACAATCAGAAACAGGCATATCCGAGCAAAGAGATGGTGTGATCGAAGATGCCTACCTCAGCGAAGGCCAAAGCCTCTTGGTAGTAAGTCAGCCTTTGAGTGTAGATGAAATACTTTCAGTTATAAATTAAAACTATTGGCCAGGCATAAAGGAAATCGAAATTGAGTTTTGAATTGTTTAATAGCGTTACAGGGCCCCAGCCCCCCCCAAAATCGGCTCCAGCCGGCAATAACCAGGCCTGCGCTGATCCCGCAACTCTTAAAACAGGCAAAATATCTTTCGCCGAAGCACTTAACAAGAAGATACAAAAAACTTCTCTCTCAGGCACTGCCGCTATTATAAATACAGGCAATCCTCTGGATATGGCGATCCAGGGGCAAGGATTTTTTGTACTCAGTGACGGTTCAAAAAATATCTATACACGTACAGGAGCCTTCGCAGTCGATGCAAACCACAACCTTATCGATCCTGCTACCGGTTATAAGGTTCAGCGTATAGGTTCGATCGGAGTTAACGAAGGCTTTCAATCTGTCAGTAATAATAATATAACTATTCCGTACAATACTCAAATACCCGCAAAAGCTACTTCGATGATAACTCTCGCCGGAAATCTAAGAGCAGACACATTATCAGATAACACAACAAAAACTAATGTCACTGTTTATGACTCTAAAGGCCAACCCCATAACTTTTCACTTGAATTCGCACGCACTAACAGTCCCAACACCTGGGATATGTTACTGACTTCCGCTGTCACTGACACCAAAAGGATTAACGGCATACAATTTGACGCCGACAACGGCTCTTTCAAGGGACTGGCTTCTTCGGCTGAAACCACCGAATTTGAAGTGACATTTGCGGACGGATCATCGCAAACAATTGGAATATCGATAGGGACGCCGGGTAAATTTAATGGCTTAACTCAATTCCCCGGCAACTCAACTGTTCTGGCTCGACAACAGGATGGATACCAGACAGGCACTCTTTCAAACCTTTTGGTCAACAACGAGGGAGTCCTTGTAGGTCACTTTTCCAATGGTATCGAGAAAAACATAGCGGCCTTGCAGTTAGCGGTTTTCCAGAACAATTCTGACCAGCCGACGATAACACAGGCAATGACAGCCGGTGCCGGTTCTATTCACACCGGCGCACTTGAAAAATCAAATACCGATGTAGAAAACGATTTCGTTAATATGATCCATGCACAAAATGGTTTCGCCACTAATGCCGGAACGATCAGAGCCGCAAACGATGTACTGAGAGAGATCGGTACCCTTATATGATCCAGACATAAATTGGAACGGCTTTTATGATGATAAGTTTAATAAATACAGAATTCTTGAACGCAGTAGTTTTAGCTCTGACGCCGCAACAGCGATGGGATGCTGTAGCCAGACCGGGCAACTCTATGGCCGGACTATGGTTCGCTCTACTGTGCCTTGTTGCCATAGTTTTGTTACTAATGTTATTTTTGATAATCACTTCAAAACGAGTCAAGAAAGAGCAAGAAATAGCAAAGAGCCTCTTTGAGCAGTATGCCAGAAAGAGGGGATTGAGCCCGTATGAGCAGAGGCTTCTGCGAAAAGTAGCCATCAGGGCAAAATTGAAGCGGAAAGAGTCTGTCTACACGCTTCCATCAGCTTTCGATCGAGGGGCAACGCGAATGATAGGCGGGACTCTTATCAGGGAGGGAGACGAATCAAGTAAACAGTTACGAATTGAGTTGGCTTTCCTTCGAGAAAAACTCGGTTTTCCAAAACAACTCTTCGAATCTATAAATCAAACACTGCCTGCCGATGAGGCAAACAGCAAGTTAATTGAGATAGGAAAAAAGGTTTACGCAAGACATAATAAAAGTTTCATGTCAGGCGACATCGAAGCTACCGTCCTGGAAAGTAATGAAAATGATTTTACGATCGAACTTCAAAAGCCTGTAGAAGTCACTTTCGATAAGCCATGGAGCCTTCGTTATTACCTTGGACCATCGGTCTGGGAATTCGAAACTTACGCGGTCAGCTGCAACGGAAATTTCGTGGTTCTAAGCCACAGTGATGATATAAGGATTATTAACCGGAGACGTTTTTTGCGTGTGCCGGTTAAAAAACCTGCTTTTGTCACACTTTTTCCATTTGCCAAAAAAACTGCCGGAAACCGCGGCAAAAAAACAAGATCCTCGCGTACATTTGAAGATTCTTTCGGAACCCTGGAGCCGCCGGAATTTGTCCCTGCGGTCGTTACCGAATTGGGCGGTCCGGGCCTGATAGTAGAAACTACAATATCGGCAAAGGTCGGGGACAGGATCCTGTTGGTATTCAGACTCAATAACGAGGAAAAAATAATCGAAAGTGTTGCGGTGGTCAGACATGTAGTAACTATAGAAAACGGTTTATCCTTAGCCGTTGAATTGACAGGGCTAAATGAGTCGGACATCAATGAACTAATTCGCGCAACTAACACCGCTTCGATAACAAGAGTTAATGCCCAAAAGAATGCTGAAGATGCCTCTGCCGATGAGAACCAGGAAACGGAGCAGGAAACTAACGATACAGAAATTGCACAAGAGGTGTAAAATGTCAGAAATTTCTACACGTATCAGCTCTAAACTTACCGATTTAACAAGAGAGCTTAATATTGTTACGCACAATCTGGCCAATACAGGTACAGCCGGTTACAAACGCAGAAGTAACGCATTTTCAAAAGCTCTCGATGCTCAAATAGGAGCCGGAGACAGCAGCAAACAAAACAGCCAAACTGCTGCCAAAACAATTTTTGATTTCTCGCAGGGCAATTTGGTCGAAACCGGAAGAGCTATGGATTTTGCGTTGTGCGGGAAAGGTTTCTTTGTAATTGAGACCCCCCAGGGGCCGCTATACACTCGAAATGGGATGTTTCGGGCCGACCAGAACGGCCGAATAGTTGATTCGATCGGAAGAGCCGTAGCCGGTGACGCAGGCCCGATTTCGATACCTGCTGATGTCTCTCTTGAACAGGTGACTGTTTCAAAGGACGGCTCGGTCAGTGCCAACGGCACTCAAATAGGAAAATTAAAACTCGTGGATTTCAAGGATAATGAGAATCAACTTATCGCTGCCGGTACAAACTGTTTTTCGGCATCGAAAGATATAAAACCTCTGGAAGCCGAGAATATAGAAATAAAACAGGGTTTTCGCGAAGGGTCAAACGTCAAAATGGTTGAAGAACTGGTAGATATGGTAATGATAACCAGGCTCTACGAAGCGAATATGAAATTTGTCTCAGTCAATAAAGAAACATCTAAAAATCTTTTAAGCGTAGCTATGGGGTAATAACCGGTTATTGAAAAAATTTAAAATTCCAGATTAGTGATTATTTAGAATAGAAGGAGTACCAAATCATGTTAAGAGCGTTTTCTACTGCGGCAACGGGCATGACCGCTCAGCAGATGATGGTCGATGTAACAGCTAACAACCTGGCAAACATCAACACCACCGGCTTCAAGCGAAGCCAGATCGACTTTCAGGATTTGCTTTATTTAAAGATGAAAGACCCTGGCGCCGAAGTTGCTTCTGGAGTAATATCGCCCAGCGGCCTGGAGATAGGCAGCGGCGTTCGAGCGGCATCTACGGTAAAGGTTTTTACTAATGGTGAGCTTGTAAATACCGCACGACCGCTTGACATAGCTATTACCGGCGACGGTTTTCTACAAGTAGCCATGCCAAACGGTGAAACCAGGTATACACGCGACGGTTCACTGCAATTAAATGCTGACGGAGAATTAGTCACCGCCAGCGGATATACTATCGAGCCGGCTATCAGCATCTCATCGGATGTTGTTAATGTCGATATCGGTAAAGACGGCGGCGTTAATGTTACTACTTCTTCAGGAACGCAAAGTGTCGCCGGTACTATCCAATTGGCAAGATTCGCCAATCCATCGGGCCTTTCAAGCGAAGGGGACAATCTTCTCGCAGAAACCGAAGCAAGCGGAACACCGACGACCGGAACAGCGGGAGACAGCGGGCTTGGTGCCATACAGTCGGGATTCCTGGAGAAATCCAACGTCCAGATGGTTACCGAACTCGTCAACCTTATAACGGCACAGCGTGCATACGAGGTCTGCTCAAGAGCTATAAAAGCAGGCGATGGTATGCTTCAAACGTCAATAGACATAGCAAGATAAGCGAGTAATGATTATGAAAAATAAAATATCTACCATGATTTTAAGCATATCACTGATACTGTCAGTTGTGGTCAGCGCCGGCTCTGAACCAAAGAATCTTTATCTTCAGGTCTATCTGCCCAGAGAAGTTACTATCAAAAACTCTGCCCCTAATCTTGGACAGGTAGCTGTCATCAAGGGCAGTGAATCTCTTGTGGCCAAAGCCAACGGGATCGCCATGGGCCGTATCTCGGTGCCAGGTCAAAAAATTGTCATAGATAGAACTCTGCTGCTAAGCAGATTAGCTTCTAATGGAATTGACACTTCCAAAGTGAATTTGATCGGTGCCGAAAAACTGACGATCAGGCAGCAACAGCAGCTTATTGCAGGTGACAAATTCCTCGAACTGGCCAAGTCACTTCTAAAAGAAAAACTGGCTTTAGGCTCGGTTTGTCGAATAGAGCATATCAAAGTCCCCAAGGACCTGGTCGTGCCTGATAACACGGAAAATATCAAATTAGTCCCCCGGATAATCCAAAACTCCGTGACAAAACGCCCTAAAGTGCTCATTGACGTACTATCTAATAATAAAACCATAGCAACTCGCGAAGTTGCTTTTCGTGTAAAATTCAATTGTCGAAGACTCACAGCTGTCACTGATATTGTCAGGGGCACAATCATTACCCCGGAAAACACAAAAATTGAAACCTTCCCCTCTGATACCCCGGAACTCCCAGGCTGGGCAGCACCTTATGGCCTGGTCGCTAAAAGAAACCTGACTGCAAATACCGTTATTAAATCGAACCTGCTTGAGATGCTCAAGCCCAAGAGAATTGTTAAACGCAATCAAAATATTATTATTCAAGTTAAAATACCTGGGCTGACCATTACCGCCAGCGGAAAGGCGAAACAGGACGGGCGCGTCGGCGAATGTATAAGGGTACAAAATATAGACTCGAAAAGAATTATCCTGGCCAAGGTCATGGATGATGGAACAGTTGAACCTGTTTTTTGAAAGGGCTAAAAAATGAATAAAAAAATTACTTTAATCGCTGTCCTGCTCTGCTTCTTGCTGGGCTCGACACAATCTCTACAAGCTGATTCTCTCTGGGCAAAAAGAAATAAGGGTGTCAAATATATGTACGTTGACGATACCGCACGCAAGATCGGGGACATCCTGACAATTCTCGTCGTTGAAGACGGCACGATAGTGAACAAGGCCAAGAGGACTTTAGAAAAAAAGACTAGCGCAGACAGCGTTTTCGATGGTCAACTTGGCTTCAGTACAAAACACACGCCGATATTGCCGGCCATACCGGCTTTTGAAGTTGCCACCGGAACAGCGTCAAATAGAACATTAGATGGACTATCGAAGTTTGATGATTCTCGTGCGATCACCGATGAGATCGCGGTTATAGTCGAGGATGTCATGCCGAACGGAAACCTTGTCGTATTAGGCAGCAGGCGTAGAGATGTAGCCGGTGACGAACAGATAATTCAGATCAGCGGAATTGTAAGACCAAGTGATATTTCATTTGCAAATACCGTCAGCAGCGAAAACGTGGTCAACTTCCATCTGGTAATTACAAACAAAGGACCAACTCATGCATATACCGATGCCGGATGGTTCAACAATATCGTTGATTTCCTCTGGCCTTTCTAAGGTTGAATAAAAATATAAATCGCGCCAAAAACCAAAAAAAAGCCCTGAGCGCAAGCGATGGGACAAAAACGAAAGCAGATAGTTATGAAAATTAGAATATTGTTTCTGTTGCTAATCCTGGCAGTTACGGCCCAGGTCGCCCACTGTGAAAGAATAAAAGACATCGTGGACATACAGGGAATGCGAGGCAACCCATTGATGGGTATAGGATTGGTAGTGGGACTGGCTGGTACCGGTGACACCACCAAACCATCTCAGCGGATATTAACTAACATATTCAGAACTGCAGGAAATGTTTTTACTCCAGACGATTTCGCAGGCGGTAACATTGCACTGGTAGTTGTCGAAGCCACACTCGGGCCTTTCGACCGTGAAGGATCAAATATTGATGTTGATGTCTCTGCCGTAGGTGGTGCCGAAAGTCTTCGAGGCGGGAAACTTCTGCCAACTCCTCTTATAGGGCTCGACGACCAGGTATATGCTGTCGCGAACGGGGCTCTTTCACTTGGAGGATGGGGTGCCTCAGGAGGGGCTGAAGGTGCCGGGGTGTCTATTGTAAAAAATCATTTACTGGTCGCAAGGATACCAGGGGGCGCTACCGTTGAAAGAGCCGAGATCGCAACATTTTTTGAAAATATCGCAGGTCAATCGTTTATTACGTTAAATTTGAGAAATAATGATTTCGCTACGGCTGAACGTATCGGAGTTGCGATCAACAATATCTATAAAAATAGTGCCGTAGCGCTTGACGCAGGCACCATCACAGTCAGGATCCCAGACCATATCACGCGAGCAGGCGTATCAGGATTTATCGTCGATATCACCAAGCCAAATGTGGAGGTCGATATTCCCGCTGTGGTTGTCATCAACGAGAAAACAGGGACCATCGTTGTCGGCGAAAACGTCGGCATCTCACCGGCACAGGCAATATGCCAGGGCAGCCTGATCGTGAAAATCAAAGAGATCCAAAACGTTTTCCAGCCAGATACAACGTTCACTGAGGGCGCAACGACAAAAGTTGTAGATGAAACACTATTAAGCGTAGATGAAAAGCAAGGATACCTTGTTCCAATTCCAAGAATAATTACAGTTTCAGAACTGGCCAAAGTACTCAATGCTATCGGAGCGACACCGACAGACCTGGTAGCGATATTTAACGCCCTGAAAGAAGCAGGTGCCCTACAGGCGACACTTAAAATAATGTAACCCAAAACAAGAGAACAGTTTTATGGACATTAGCAAAATGTTGTTAACCGGAAATGTCGCGCCGCCTGCCGTATTAGAACAGGCGAAAAACATCGATGCTGCTTCGGAAAGGAAAAAAGAACAGCTCGCAAAAGACTTCGAGTCTGTCTTTATCAGCAAAATAGTTGATCAGATGAGCAAATCTGTTGGAGACTGGGGCCTTGAAAAAGATGCCGCATCAAAACAAACAGAGGGAATATTCTGGTTATATCTGGCGCGCGATATGGCCGACAATGGCGGCTTTGGATTATGGAAGGATATTAAGGAATTTCTGGATACCAACGACCAGAAATACGCACAGGCTGAATCTCTGGATAAAAATATATGAACACAAAACTCTTTGAAATAGAAAGTAAGGTCGACGACTTACTGATCGTTCTCGATAAGGACATCGAGCAGATAAAGAAAAACCTGGACATCCTGGACCAACTGAGATGCATGGTTGTCAAACAAGACGAATCCTCTCTTCGAGAACTGCTTGAAAATACACAGTCTCGATCGAACAGTTATAAAGAAAACGAATTGAAGCGACAGGCACTGCGAAAAGATTTAGCGTTCGCTTTGGGCTGTGATACCGAGCAAATAACATTATCCAGACTCAGCGAACAATTAGCCGGAGATAGAAAAGTCCGCATAGCAGAAAAAAAGGCCCAATTACAAACATTGACTAATGAATTAATGAAAGAACATTTAGCGACATCAATGCTTTTAGCCGATTGTGCCAGGTTCAACCGTGCCATGCTCAATGGCATTTTCGCACTCGCGCAAACCGGCTCTACCACATACACACCAACCGGTTCTACCGTGCGACCGACCGGAACAGCTTTTGTTGATTTACAGTTTTGATAACATAATTTAAGACGAGGTTAAAAAAAATGGCAAACTTCGACATAAGTTTGAGTGGTATTCATGCCGCACAGAATGCGTTTAATATTATAGGTAATAATATCGCAAATGCCGCTACTGAGGGCTACCATCGTCAGAGGATAGACTTTACGCCGGCATATTCCTCTTCACAAGGCGCTACAATGATCGGAGGAGGAGTCGAAGTAGCTGGCATTGTAAGAATGATCGACAAACTCCTGGAACAGGAAATTTATCAACAACAGTCGTCAATGGAGCAAACTTCACAGGAACTTGCGACACTGCGTACAATTGAAAGCATATTTGGAGAGTTATCATCAGTTGATGGCGGATTAAGCACAACTATTGACAAGTTCTTTACTTCAATGAAGCAGCTTAGTGACTTCCCTGATCAGGATACATACCAATATCAGGTCGTCAGTAACGCTGACGCCATGGCAGGACAATTCAGAAACATTTCAGATTCTCTGGGAAAACTGCAAACACAGATCAGCTTAGAACTTGAAGTGGAAGTTGATACTATCAATACTCTTACCACACAGATCGCCCAACTCAACGATAAAATAAGTGACGCTCAAGTCTCTGAAAATGACACATCAAGCATGTCTGACAAAAGGGACCAGTATATCTCACAGTTATCTAATTTAATCGGAATTCAAACACAAAACAGAGAATATGGTGTAGTTGATGTCGCTACCAGTGGAATGCTGCTGGTAGCCAGCTCCCGGCCATATCAACTCCAATCTGGTATCAATACAAGTGGCGATCTGGGGCTTTCCATGGTAGGCGCGCCAGATTACAACTCAAATATAACCGGTGGAACGATCGGAGGACTGTTATCATTAAAAAACACACTTGTCTCAGACATCCAGACTAAACTGGACTCTTTAGCAACCGCGATAAGTCAGGAAATAAACCAATACCACGTCCAGGGCGTCGGCTCTGCCGGTTCTTTTGCCAGCTTAACCAGTCTGTCGATGACAACCGGGGACCTGTCAAGTATTAGCGGCGTAGTTGACGGAGAAGTCTATGTAAGAGTTACCAACACCAGTACCGGAGTGGTAACACGAACAGAAATTTCTATCGACGCCGATGACAATGACGCAGGCTGTGACTCTTTAACCGAGGTAACCGCCGCTATTGATGCAATTACAGGCCTGTCAGCTTCTGTAAATTCCGCAACTAACGAACTTGTTATAACCGTTGACACAAACTATGAATTTGATTTTCTGCCTGGAGTTCTGACAACGCCTACAAGCACAAGTTTTGTCGATGCTTCGCCACCAACGGTTACCGTATCCGGAATTTATACAGGAACAACAAACCAGACATACACCTTTACAGTCAAAGGTGACGATGGCTTAGTAGGTAACGGTACATTGCAGTTAGAAGTTACAGATGGCGACAGCCAGGTAGTTACCACTGTCAACATAGGTTCAGGTTATGTCGCCGGCGAAGAAATTGAAATTGGGACCACCGGTATCCGGATAGCTCTTACAGCGGGCGTTTTAGATGAGACAACCAATGACGACAGCTTCACTGTACAGGCCTTAGCTGATTCCGATACTTCAGGCCTTTTGTCTGCGATCGGACTCAATACCTTCTTTACCGGAACCAATGCATCTAACATTGCCGTTCATGCGGATATTGCTGCTACTCCAGGACGAGTCGCAACATCTATCGGACCGGAAATGACCGACAATACCAATGCGGAAAGAATGGCTGAACTAAAGGACCAGGCTATAACCGGCTTGAGTAATATGACTTGCGAAGACTTTTATCGAAGACTAACCTTTGATATCGCACAGGAAGTTTCGATCAAAGAAATGCAGTATAATAACTGCGAAGCTATTAAAAATAATCTGCTCACACAGCAAGGTGAAATAAGCGGTGTCAATATCAACGATGAGGCGGCACAGTTATTGATCTTCGAACAAATGTTTCAGGCAATGGCAAAGTATATGAGTATTGTCCAGGAATCAGTTTCAGAGCTTATAAGTATGGTATAGTCAAACAGATATTTTCTGAGGTACAAAATGAGTGGTGCACTGAGTAGTATTTACAATAACATGGGATATGCGTTAAGTCTGCACGCTAAGGCTTTAACCCAGCTGCAGGAACAGGTCGCTACCGGTTCACGGGTCAATCGACCGTCAGATGCGCCTTCCGAGGCTTATCAGGTTATGCAACTGAGTACACAGAAAAGATACCTGAACAATTACATGAAAAGTATCCATGATTCAATGGGCACACTTAGCGTTTCCTCTGGTAATATTACAGAAATGACCAGTATTATCCTCCGTCAATTAGGCCAGGTCACCGCGGTTATGAGTGGAACAAATGAGAATACGAGGGATATAATCGCAGAGGGGTTCGACAGTGCTTTAGAGCAGATCGTTTCTCTGGCCAACCACAAACATCTGGGCCAGTATATTTATAGCGGAAGCAGCACCAGCACCGCCCCATATGCCATACAACGCACAGATGGCCAGATTACCAGCGTTACTTATCAGGGCAGCTACGAAGAAAGAAACGTAGAAGTTGCTGCCGGCGTAGAAACTAACGCCTTTTATATAGGCGACAATCTATTTCGCTCCGACAACAGGAGCGCACCTGTTTTTTCCGGAACCACTGGAGCAGTTGCAGGGACAGGGACTTCAAGCGTAAGAGGAGATACCTGGCTTACCGTAGAAGACTTGGGTGCGGGTAATTACAGGTTTTCTGTTGATGGTGGTGCGACAGTTGACTCTGATAATTTGCAAACAAACCTGGCATTAACTTCAGCAACAGGAGAAATTCTCTACCTCGACACAACCGCTGTAACCTCCGCCGGTACAGAACTTGTTCGTGTCCCGGGAACATACGATGTATTCAATACTCTTATCGGTATTCGCGATATTCTACAGAATGACAATGGACTTTCAGACACCCAATTAACCCAGGCAATAAGTAATTTATCCGACTCTTTAAATGAAATGAAGAGCCTTTTGTCAAGCAAACAAACTGCCGTAGGCTCAAAGATCGGCTTCATGGAGAGCCTCAGGCATAGCATTGAAAATATGACCTTTGACGCCGAAGATCAGACTTCCGCCTTGCAGGATGCCGACATCGCGCAGATCGCCATAGACATTTCACGTCGTGATGTGTTGTATCAAATGTCATTGTCAATGATAGGAAGATTTATGTCCACATCGCTGATGGATTTTATTTAACAATTCCTCGGCAAAACTTTTGCCGCAGTGATCTTTAATATAAATACGGAGTAACGAACATGACAGCTAAGACAAACTCAAATGCAGAACAAACTAAGCCCGATTCTCCAGCAGCTCAGGACCAATATCAAAAAGGTCTGGATCTGGCCGAAGCCGGAAAACACACCCAGGCTCTCGAATGTATACAGCGATATATCAGCTCATATCCTGACGATGCCGAAGCACTGAACGATACTGGCGCGATCCTGCATTGCATGGGTCGCTCAGACGAAGCCATCGAACACCTGACAAAAGCAAAAAAAATTCAGACTGATTCTGCCGAAATAACATGGAACCTGGCTGAAACCTGTCTCGCTGCCGGCAAAACTGACCTGGCAATAGAACTCTTCGATGATATGGAACAAATGAATTTGCTCAACCCTGAACTGCTAAACAGAACCGCGAACATATTACTCGATCAGGATAAGCCCGCCCAAGCGTTAAAAATGCTCGAATGGTCAAAAAAACTTTTGCCAGACCAGGATATTCTTGGGCCCATGATCGAGGTAGTTCGCAGCAAATTGCCTGAAAACGAAACTGCCGATGCTAACGAAATTGCTGTAAATATTGACAATTGACCCAGTGACGCACAAATACTTGATGGGAGTAAATTAAATATGGACCTTAAGCAAAATGACACTGCCAGCCGGGACGATCATATAAGATATTACAAAGAAGTGCAGGAGTTAGGAAATAGTTATGCTTCTCTTGGCGATTATGAACATGCCCGAAAATGCTATGAAAAAGCCGCTTCGCTCGGACCGGACGAACCGAATCCTTATATTGGTTTAGGTGTGGTTGCACTGGAAAACGATCATTTAGATGATGCCGACATTGCTTTTCGAGTTGCCCGAAGGCTTGCCCCGGATTCTTCAAAGGCCTATGCCGGTTTAGCGGTGGTCGCGCAAAAGAGAAAAGACTACCAAAAAGCTTTTGACATGTACCTAAAGTCACTCGAACTCGACACTGACAATCTCTCCGCTCTTCTGGGACTCTTTCAGGCATCATGCCAGATGGGATCATTTGCCAAAGTCATACACTATCTCCAGGTATACCTGCATTCTCATCCCGATGACAGTTCGGTCACTTTTTCACTGGCGGCGCTTTATATGAAAGAAGGCCGCTTCAAAAAAGCCCGAACAATACTTTCTGAACTTCTGTCTTTAGACCCTGAAAATAAAGACGCCGCGAACCTTCTCGAAGAACTCCGGCATCACCTGCAACGGACAAAACAAACTACTGATTAAATGGATGCGACTAATATGAATAAAAATGAACTCATAGACTTACTTGATGATCTGCAAAAACTGCTGGAAGAACAAATACAAAATTTCCGCAAAAGCAATTATCGTGATGCCGAGACTTCAATAAAACAGGCCGGTGATATTATAAATAAATTCCGCGATTCCAAAATACCCGAACAACCTGAATTTAAACAGCGGTTTGAGCGTTTAACCAAATTATATAAAAACCTTATATTGATGGTTTCTGCCCAAAAAAGCAATATCGACACCCAGATGCACAAGATTAACAATGCGACAAAGACTCTCAACGTCTACAGTACAAATAGCTGATGCGTACTTAGAATTTAAGTCAAACAGCTTTTTGCCCGATAATAAGAAGAACAGACATAGAGGTCTGTTTGACAGACTAAATACAGGACAAGAACAAAGGATTGAATTATGGCCGGCTTAGCTCTTCCAGGTATAGCAACTGGTATTGACACTGGAACACTCGTACAGCAACTGATGGCGATTAACAGCCGAAGACTTGCCCGTTATCAAGTAGAAAAATTTGGCTATGATGAAGAAAATGAAGCACTTACAACATTAAAAAATACTATCACCGCAGTTAAGACAAGCACGACAGCCCTTGCAGATATGGATGACCTGGTGGTCTTCTCAACAAGTTCCAGCGACACCGATATACTAACTGTAAGCGCAACTTCCGATGCCAACCCAGGCTCTCATACTATCGAAGTCAACCAACTCGCCGCCGCGGAAACATGGATACAGGAAACCTCTACCTGCAATTATAAAACCGACTATGTTGGCGAAGGTACCTTTACCTATTCATACAATCACCAGGAAACGTCTATAGAAACCGTTGAAGGCGAAACAACTCTGCAGGACCTCGTCAATAAGATAAACGATGATCCGAACAATCCAGGCGTCAGTGCCGGTTTATTATATCAATCCGGCAAATACCATCTAATGCTCAACGGCCAGGAGTCGGGTGAAGATTTTCAGATATCGATAAACGATGAAACTACTGAAGTACGCGCAACGTCAACTACAGGGGGCTCATTTACAACCGAAGAAGACGTAAACGCGTCTTTGACTACCAAAATTACCGAACTCGTACAATTTACACCTGGCGAATTCATCGGAAACGAATCGATCAGTATAGCCGGCATAAATCATTTCGGAACAAGTATCGGATCTGATACTTTAGCGGTCAATGCCGAAACGACCGTTGGACATATTATTGACGCGATCAACGAACACTTTGACGGAATAGCTACCGCTACTTTTAAAAACGGTGAAATATACCTGACCGACCATATTTCAGACACCAGCAGTTTGAGTATCACCCTTGGCTATAACGATGATGGCGGATCTACCGACCTGACATTAGATACTTTTGACCAGTCAACCGCAGGAGGTACTGACGTAGGGCTTACTGATTTTGAAAAAGACGATTTCATAAAAACCCTCAGTGCTCGGGACTCACAGATCAAGATCGATGGCTATCCCGCTTCGACAACCGCGGAGGTGCAAAATCTAACTACTGACGCAGTTGCCGCAGAGAGCGGGTCTTTTACCTTATCTTTCAGAGGAAAAACAACAACCTCCCTGGCTTACGATTCTACTATTCAACAGATAGAAGATGCCCTTAACGCTTTAGACACTATCACTGATGTTGGAGGTATAACACTAAGCGGCAATAATTTTACCAATGCAGGCGGTGCGAATATGGACATTACATTTCTTGCTGCCGCCGGTGACGTTGAGATGATCTCAATTGACAAAGATACACTTGACGGGCCTTCCACATTTACTATTGCCGAAACCGCAAAAGGCGTTGACGGCTGGTTGCACAGAAACAGCAATAGTATCAACGATGCAGTTAGCGGCATATCTTTAAATATTAAAGATATTACTCCGGTAGATGATCCCGTCGAAATAACCGTCACCAGAAACACATCCGCTATCTCCGCAAAGGTTCAGGCAATGGTCAGTGCTTTCAACGGCCTGAAAACTATGATCGAAGATTATACCGAGTACAACACGGATACCAAAAAGATGGGCCTATTGAGCAAAAACATGATTATCTCTCTCACAAAATCCCAGATGATTGATCCATTTTACGGCCTGATCGACGGCTTCGTCTCTGCAAATGACGATCTCACTCAGGCAAGTGATATAGGGATCACCGTTGATGGTGCCGGAATGTTGGAATTCGACAATACTATCTTTGCCGAAGCAATTGACGAAAATTATAATAATGTCCTCGAACTTCTCGGTGCCACAAAAGACGACTCCGGAAACAGCGACAGTGATGAAATCAGCTTCTACGGTGCAAGTGACAGAAATACAACCGCCGGTACTTACCTGGTTCAGGTTGATATAGATGAGTTTGAGAGCAATGAAATACACGCCGTCAGGATCAAACTCTCCGGCGAGTCCGCATGGCGCGAAACCGCAACCTGGACCGGGGATGGCTATATAACATTTGACACCGACTCCTTTGACCCAAACACTAATGCACCACTGTACCTGGAAAATTCTTTGCAGCTGACTATCGATTTGAATAAGACCGAAGCGGATGAAACTTATGAAGCAACTATCAATGTCAAACAGGGTATAGCAGGCACTCTTGAAGACATGTTCGACGAGATAACCGAGGTTGGAGGCCGCCTTGACAAAAGCTCCGACATCCTCGACGAAAGAATAACTGCCATGGAAACAAAGATCGTAAAAGAGCAGGCTAGACTGGAAACCGTACAGGACAGACTCACCGCAAAGTTTGCACGTATGGAAAAATTGCTAACGCAGTTACAACAGCAGATGAGTTCGGTCAGTGTACTAAGTGCCGCCACATTCGGCTAATAAAAACAATACCAAACCCCGCCATCCAGTAACTTTTTACCCCCCACCGGACCAATTCATGTTTAGAGCATTTTAATATTTTCTGTTCGCATTTAGGCCGTCGTGAGGACAAGG
>JBHPGW010000032.1:0-29146 GCA_042569785.1 Planctomycetota bacterium
CAATTATACAGTGAAGCTTTAAAGGCATTGGAACCATTCGGCAGCGAAGCTGATACCCTGCGGCAGTTGGTGGCGGCTTTGCTGGAAAGAACAAGGTAAAACATTAATGAGCAAGTTGTTAGAACAAATTAATAGTCCAGCGGATGTGAAGAAGCTCTCGATAGAGCAACTCAATATCCTTGCCGATGAAATACGTCAGTTTATTCTCGGCTCTGTCAGCGAAACCGGTGGCCATCTTGCAAGTAACCTTGGTGTTGTGGAGTTAACATTAGCTCTGCACTACGTTTTTGATTTCAAAAGCGATAAACTGCTATGGGATGTTGGCCATCAGTGCTATACCCACAAGATCATTACCGGCAGAAGGGAAAATTTCGGCAAGCTTCGTCAGGTTGATGGGCCGAGTGGGTTTCCTAATCCGGCTGAGAGTGAGTATGACCAATTCGTTGTTGGCCATGCGGGTACTTCAATTGCTACGGCTATTGGTTTGGCTTTAGGGCAGGTGCAAACGCGGAAAAGCGATAAGGTTGTTGCGCTGGTTGGGGATGCGAGTATCGTTAATGGTTTGTCTTTTGAGGCTTTGAATAATCTTGGTTTGGTCAAGAGGCAACTACTTATCGTGCTCAATGATAACTCTATGGCTATCGATTCGACAGTTGGAGCGGTTGCGAAATATTTTTCTAAGATACGTTTGAGTCATACTTATGAGGACTTGCGGGAAAAAGCCAGTAATATACTGGAACATCTGCCTGTGATCGGTAAACCGGTGGAAGGGGCTATCGAGCGGATCAAGAAAGGTATTCGTATGGCACTGCCTGGGAGTCAAATGTTCGAGAGTTTGAATATACCTTACTTTGGCCCGGTAGATGGTCACGATGTCGGGTCGCTGGTTCAGTTGTTTAATGCGATCGCGCATCTGGAATATCCTGCGATCCTTCATGTTTATACGAAAAAGGGGAAAGGCTTTAGTCCGGCTGATGGTGATCCTCGTCGTTTTCATTCGACTGGGCCATTCAAGGTTAATGGCGATATGGTTGAACCGAAAGTAAAAACGGCTTCTCGCAGTTATACGGATGTGTTCGGGGATGCGTTAGTAGAACTTGCTCAAAAGGATGAGCGGATAGTTGCGATCACATCGGCTATGTGTGATGGAACGGGGTTGAGCGGGTTTCGGGAACGCTTTCCTGATCGGTTTTATGATGTTGGGATCGCAGAGAGTATAGCGGTAGATGTTGCGGCTGGTTTGGCTAAGAGTGGTCTTCGGCCAGTAGTTTGTATATACTCGACTTTTTTGCAGCGCAGTTTCGACCAGATATTTCAGGAGGTCGCATTGCAGAATTTGGGCGTGGTGTTCTGCATAGACAGGGCGGGGATGGTAGGTAGTGACGGAATTACTCATCATGGATTGATGGATATCGGGTTTATGCGTATGATGGAGAATGTTGTAGTTGCGGCTCCTGGTTGCGGTTGCGAAATGAAGTCGGCACTGGAGTTTGCCGTTGGTAGTGGCAGGTGTGTTTGTTTGCGTTATCCGAAGGAAACAGTGCCGGAGGACGCGAAACTTATCGAGGCGTGCTCGAAGCGGTTTGAATTAGGCAAAAGTGTGCTGGTTAAAAAGGGCGTGGGGTCTAAGATTGCAATTGTTAGTTATGGTGCTGTTTTGCCGATTGGGATTGAGGCTGTAGAGAGGCTTTGCGCTGAAGGGATAGAGGTTGATCTGGTTAATGCTCGATTTGCGTCGCCTGTGGATGAGGAAATAATATCGTTGTTGGCGTCAGGTAAAAGTATAATAACGTTAGAGGATCATCGCTTATCGTGCGGTTTTGGTTCAGCGGTTCTGGAAAGAGCTGCGGGATGTGTTGGTGCTGGAAATATATTTATAGTTGGTGTCCGGACGTCTCTTGTAAGGCAGGATTTGCGTAAGAATCAGCTTATCAAGTCGTCGGTAAGTGCCGATAAAATAGTAGAGCTGGTCAGGAAAATTGTTAATGATAAGTAATTGGTGTTTCTAATGGGTATGAGTGGTAATAGAGAGATACATTTTGTAATATTTGGTGACGCGTCTAAAGGTTCGGTATCCAAGGCAATCGGTATGTTTCGTGAATTGGTATCGTGCAGGGCGGAGATATTTGGTGAGTATCGATTGCCCCTGGATGAGTGTGCGCTTGGCGGAGTTGATTTGTGTGTTGATTACGCGGTAGTTTTTGGTGGAGACGGGAGTATTATCTCTGTAGCTCGTCATATCAGCGGTTCTTCGTTGCCGGTTATTGGCGTTAATCTTGGCAAGCTTGGTTTTCTTGCGGAGTTCAGCGTATCGGAGTTGTCAGATCATATAGAAGAGATATTGGGTGGTGGCGCATCGATAGAGAATCGTATGCAGTTGCGTTGCCGGTTGTTTGAAGGTTCGTTAGAGCGATTTAGTTCTGTAGCGGTTAACGAGATATTTATAACGGCAGGCGCTCCTTTTAATATGATAGAATTGCAGATATCGGTTGATGGTGAGGTTTTGGCAGGCTGTGTAAGTGACGGCTTGGTAATATCGACACCAACGGGTTCGACGGCTTATAATTTGTCGGCAGGTGGTCCAATAATGTCCGGTGCTCTTGAGGCTATTGTTGTAACGGCGATATGTCCTCATTCGTTGAGTTTTCGTCCGATAGTAATTAATGCCGCGAGCAAAGTTGAAATAATCGGTCTGCGTGTCAATGAGGGTACGACGGTATCGGTTGACGGTCAGGTTAGTCGGAGGCTGTCGAAAGGTGGTGTTGTTGAGGTTAGTCGTGCCGAGAGTGATTTTCTTTTGGTTAATAACCCTGTACGTACGAAATGGGAGACATTAGCAACTAAACTGGGGTGGGCGGAAAAGCCGAAATATAATGACAGTGGCTCGTGAATCGAGAATCGTATCTCGAAAAAAACAAGACACAAGATACGAGATACGAATTAATTGAACATTGAAGTCGTCAGAGATGTATAGTAGGTATGGAAAAAGGGGTATTTGTCAAACTTGTTTTGGTTTTTGTGGCTGTGTGTTCGCAGACGGCGGGGGGCAGGGGTCCGGTTAATCCTAATGTTGGTTCTCCGGTTGGTCGCGGTACTGTTCCGGCGACGAGTTACAGCGGGGGTTTGATCAAAGCGGTTAATCCGATTGACAGGCGGAGCAATTTGGTAATTACCGGCAATGTGAGTCAGGGTAAACATTTTCGCGGTGTAGTTCCTTATAGTGCACCATTTGAGTTTCAGGATAGTTTAGGGACGACGTCTCTGGATTCATTTTTACGTCGCTCGTCGGGTATTTCGGCTGAACGCGAATTCAGTGGCCGGTTGAGCCCTTATTTTTCCAGTAGTGGGACGGTGTCTATCACTAAACCTGGCAGCCGTGGTGTTTCTTTCAAGCCGCCGAGGCCTCGAGTTTATGGTGTGAGGAGTCGCCAGAGTACCGCAGAGTTGTTGAGCCAGGCGAGGGTTTCGACGCCGGTGGATACGGAACTGGTAAGGCCGACGTGGCCGGTGACAGATGTTCGGTTCAGGCCATTGACTTCGGATGTTCAGGAATTAGAGGAAGTGATTTTGCGTAAGTCACTGCAGGAATCAAAGGGCCGAAGCTTGGCGGAGAGTCAGCGTTCCGAATATCTTAAGCGGTTCCGTGACGATTTGGAAAAAGATGTGGACCAACAGCAGCGAACAGAGATAGCAAAACAGAAACAACTCGACAGACAGCAGGATGATGTTAAAGTTATGGTCGATCATAACGATATTTATGGGCAGTTGAGGCAGCAGTTTGGTTTGCTTGATGAAGATGATGAAGAGGAGACTTTTGTTGGTGAGAGTCCATTTGCTGAGGCTGGGGATGAAGGTAAAGTTTCAGAACCAAAACAGCAGGAGGAAACTGATGAAGAAATAGCTCGGCAGGCACAGAGAGTTTTGGGAAAGCATAAAACTTTCGCGTCCTACTCGGAAGATAATTTCAATAAGCATCTTCGTGCCGGTGAAAAATATCTCAAAGAGGGCAAATATTATCGAGCTGCGGATGCTTATACGCTCGCGTCGATTTATAAACCGACAAACCCGCTGGCCCTTGCGGGTAAGAGTCACGCTTTGTTGGCAGCTGGCGAGTATATGAGTAGTGCACTGTTTCTTTCGCGGGCGATCGAGATATTTCCTGAGTATGTACTTGTTAAGATAGATGTTGACATCATGATCGGTGACAGGGATAATCTTGAGAGCCGGATAGCTGACATTAAACGCTGGGCAGAAAAAAGTAGTTCCGGCGAACTTGAATTTTTGCTCGGTTACGTTTATTATCAGATGGATAGATTGATATGGGCTCGCAGAGCGATCGATTCCGCTTATGAGAAGATGCCGAATTCTATGGCAGTAGCCGTACTTAAACAAGCTATTGAAAATGCCGACAAATAATCCCGATAAGACAGAGACAAATCAACGGCAGATTGGGACTTCAATTCGAGAAATTTTGTGTTCAGGGGGTGTAATTGCCCATTCATTTGAGGGTTTTGAAACTCGTCCTGAGCAGATTCAAATGGCGGAGGCAGTACAGAAGGCTCTTGCGGATGGACGTGACTTAGTTGTAGAGGCGGGCACTGGGGTTGGTAAGAGTTTTGCATATCTTATACCAGCGATACAAAAGGCAGTCGATAGTGGCAGTAAGGTTTTGATCAGTACTTTTACGATTACTTTGCAGGAGCAATTGATCAATAAGGATCTGCCGTTTTTAGCTGAGTGTCTGGGCATAGGTTTTGTTGCAATTATAGCGAAGGGCAGAGGTAATTATCTTTGCAAACGGCGGCTTAGATTCGCGATGCGAAGGCGAAGTTTGCAGTTCGATCAATTGGCACAAGAGTTGGTGGATATAAATGATTGGGCCGGTGAGAGTGCAGATGGTTCTCTGAGTGATTTGCCGATTGTGCCGAGCGGTAAGGTGTGGGATCTGGTTAACAGTGAACATGGTAATTGCCCGGGAAGGAGATGTGATAATTTTGCGGATTGTTTTTACCGGCGTGCGAGGCGCAGACTTGAGGGTGCGGATATTATTGTTAGTAATCATGCCTTGATGTTCAGTGATCTGGTATTGAAAGAGAATTCTGTTTCGTTGCTGCCTGATTATAAATTTGTTGTGGTCGATGAGGCTCATAATGTGGAAAATGTGGCGCAGGAGCACTTCGGGATAGATATTAGCAGTGGTAAAATAAAATATTTACTGGATGGTCTTTATAATAGCAGGACCAGCAAGGGGCTTTTAGCTTATAGTAATGGTGCGGATAAAGCGATCGAGCTTGTGGGGCAGATACGAAAGAGCAGCAGTAGTTTTTTTCGGAATGTTAAGGGGTGGTATGAAGTAAACAGAAATAAAAATGGGGGCAGGTGTGGTAAGAATTTTGTTGACGATAATATTTCCGAGCGATTGAAACAGTTGCGGGCTGAACTTTCGGCGATGGCTAATAACGTTAAGGAGGTGGACGAGAAATTCGAGATACTCAGGTTTGCTAATCGCAGTGCGGCGGCGGTGAAAGATATGCAGGATTTTTTGAGTCAGGAGAAAGACGATCATGTTTACTGGGTCGAGGTTACCGGCAGGAATCGTTCGGCGGTTAGGCTTAAAAGTGCGCCTTTGAATGTCGGGGCTGATGTTAAGCGGGCGTTATTTGACGAATATGAATCGGTTGTTTTGACCAGTGCTACGCTGAGTACGGATGGTGAGCAAGAGGGTGGATTTGAGTTCTTTGCGGGTAGGATTGGGCTGGAAGATTATGATGGGGTCAGGCTTGGGTCGCCTTATGATTATGAGAAGCAGGTGACGATCTATATTGAAAAGAGTATGCCTAATCCTAATGATGGTGAGTTTATCGAGCGTGCTGCTGAAGCGATAAAAAAATATGTAAAGTTGACTAAGGGCAGAGCGTTTGTGCTTTTTACGAGTTACGCGATGCTGGAAAAAGTTGCGGAAAAGACGGAGGATTGGTTTGATGAGCAGGGGATGAAACTTCTTCAGCAAGGGGCAGGTGTTGACAGGAGCGGTCTTTTGAAGCGGTTTAAGAGTGAACAGGGGTGCGTTTTGTTTGGTACCGATAGTTTTTGGCAGGGGGTTGATGTTCCGGGAGAATCGCTTTCTAATGTGATCATTGCCAGGCTTCCGTTTGCGGTTCCGAATCAGCCTTTACTTGCGGGACGGATCGAGCAGATAAGAGAGCAAGGGGGGAATCCATTTTTTGATTATCAACTGCCGAGTGCAATTATTAAATTCAAGCAGGGTTTTGGTCGGTTGATACGCAGTAAGAGTGACAGCGGTATTGTGGTTGTTCTGGATAGCAGGATAATTCAGAAGGCTTATGGTATGCGTTTTTTAGGTGCTATACCTAAATGCAATGTACAAATTGTATAGCATTTCTCTGTCGCAATCAATTCAAGTGACATTTAAGCAATAAAGTCGGTGGTCAGTGTCTACCAAATCAATCAAATGCGCAGGTAATTAAGCGGTAAAAATGTGGGTGTCTTGTTTTTTTTTATTACTTATGCGGCAATGGTTTAGGCTGAAGGGGTTCAAATTGTGGTGACAAAATATCGTATCAGATGCGCAAGTTTATCTAAGTGTAGTAGTGACAAGAAGGCTTTGAAAAACAAAATCGCTATAGGAGAGGGATGTGATATGGGATTTGATCCTGGGGTTTTTGAAGATGATCAGCTTGAGGCGAACTATATTAAATGGCTTGCCGAAGAACGTTCGATAGATATTCAACGACATTTTTCCAAGTTGTGGGAATACTATGCTAATCGCAGTGTTGATGTTCACGGCAGTTGTGGGTCAGACAGGAAGGTTCTCAATTCAGGGCGTTGTTATTTGCAGGCACAGGAATATGGTTTGCCGGCACGTATAACGGGATTGAGTCATTCAGTCAATGGCGGTATTTTCGGGGTGGAAGCAGCTAAAGAGGTGCAGCGCAAAGAAGTGGTTATTGAAAATGATATTGGTTGGCGAGTAAACGCGGCGGTTGATTTTTTGTTTGGTAAGCCAATAAGTTTTGTTTCCAAGTCACCTGAAGTAGGAAAGCGTGCAGAAATAGAAAATATATTAAAGGCATTGTTTTCAGCTAACGGCGGCGTAGGATTTTTTCAGGATATGGCAGTGCTCGGAAGTGTTTATGGATTTGTCGATTGTTTCGTCAGGCCTGGCGATGAGATAATGAAGCAATACCTCACCTCCTCTGGTCAAAGCTTCACATTTGAAACGGTGCTGCAATTAGCCCGTACAATCGGTTTGGAATTGATCGAAGCGCCAAGAGCATTGCCTATTCTGGATGAAAACGATTACCGTAAGGTTCGCTATTATGTACAGCATTTTTCTCAGAAGAAAAACACTCTTGCCAGAGAGGGTTCCTTTCTTTCGAGGATATTATTTTCGTCGAGAGGTTCGAGTAACAGTCAGCAGGTTGTTAATGTGACGGAGATCGTATCTGAAAAGGCGTGGCAGAGATATGAGAATCAGGAACTGGTTGGCGAGGGTGAATTGCCCTGGGGATTTCTGCCTGTAGTTCATGTTCAGAATGTTGCTCAGCCTTACTACTATGAGGGTTTGAGTGATGTTGAGCCATTGATACCTCTGCAGGATGAACTTAATACGAGATTGAGTGACAGGGCGAGTCGGATCACTTTTCAGTCATTTAAGATGTATCTGGGAAAGTGTATAGAAGGTTTTGAGGATCGTCCTGTGTCGCCCGGGAGGATGTGGTGTACGGATAATCCGGATGCGAGTATAGAAGAGTTTGGTGGTGACAGGTCTACGCCTAGCGAAGATATACATATTATGGAAATTCGTGACGCGATGGATAAGACGAGCGGAGTGACGCCTTTAGTTGCGGGCGTGCTGAAGAGTAAGCTCGGTAATCTTACGAGTGCGGTGGCATTGAAGTTGACACTTATGGGCATGCTATCCAAGACTGAGCGAAAGAAATTTACTTATGGTGAAGGTTTGAGGCAGATCAGTCGGATGGTTTTTGCGATACTTGATAAGGCGGGTATTTATAAGACTAGTGAAGCGGATAGAGAGATCGATCTTGTTTTTCCCAGTCCGTTGCCTGAAAACGTTATGGAGAAATTGCAAGAGGCTCAGATCAAAAAAGAGTTGGGAGTTTCTACCGAGCAGGTGCTTCGCGAGTTAGGATATGAAAGTGAACAAGTGCAAGAGAGTATGAATGCACAGGATCAGAAGTAGATATTTAGTCAGGAGGTTTTATGGGTCAGATCGACGCAGAAGAAGGTATTTTGTCAGAGACAACAGCAGAGCAGGAACATGGGAATGGCTTGAAACTTGTTCCGGTGTCTGAATCAATCCGTTATCGTAAGAGAGCACAGAGTGCTGAGAAGAAGGCTGAAACTTTGGAAGAAGAGTTGGCGCAGGCTAAGACAGAGATTGCAGAGATGGTGGATAAGCTTGGCGGTATGGAGGCTGAACAGAAGCTTGTGCGTAAGCTGGCAGCGGCTGGTTCGATTGATCTGGATGCGTCTGTTTTGATGGCTAAGGTTCGGCTGGAAGAATCAGGTGATGCGGATTTGGAGAGTGTGGTTGAGCAGTTGAAAAAAGATAAGCAGTATCTATTCGCGGAAAAAACGAGTGCTGGCCTGGCGTCTCAAAGGACAGCTGGTGCTAAAGATCGTGTGGTTAATAATCAGACGGTGCTTGAGCGTGCGGCGAAGAAGGCGGCGAGCAGTGGTAATCGAGTGGATCTGCATGAGTATCTTCGGCTGCGAAGGAATTTTGTTTAGTTAAAAAATGGATTCCTGCCTTCGCAGGAATGACAGTAGAGATGCAGGAATGACAATAGAGATAAGGTATAGGAGAAAAATATATGGCTTTTACAGGTAAAGCGACATATTCGGCGGGTACGACCTTGCCGGAACTGGCAGAGGATGTATCTGATTTGGTGGGGATAGTTTCGCCTTATGAGACACCTTTGCTGGACGCGTTGGGCGATCCTTTAAGAGAGGCAAGAAGTACGCATCATGAATGGCTTGAAGATACATTGTTGCCTAATAAGGATGCGATCGACGATTCGACGTATACGGATCCGGCAGCGGATACAGATTTTGTGGTTGATAACGGCAGCAGGTTCCAGGTTGGCGATCAGATTCAGGCTGAAGGGTCTGAAGAATTGATGTTAGTAACCGGTATTAGTACAAATACTCTGACGATTGTGCGTGGTTATGCGGGGACTACACCTGAGAATCTGGCTGATAATCAGGTAATTAATATTCTCGGTAACGCTGCTCTTGAGGGAGCGGATATGCCTACTGCTCGATTCAACAATCGCAGCAGGTGCGGTAACTATACTCAGATATTTACGGCTTCAGCTGAAGTGTCTGGTACAGATATGGCATCGAGCCAGTTGGGTCTGGCTGACGAGATGGATTATCAGAAGCAGGAACGTTTGCGTGAGTTGATCCGTGATCTGGAAAACACGGTTATCAATGGCGGTCAGGTTGCGAGTAATCCTGAGGGCAGCGGTACTGTTCGTCGATCGATGAATGGTGTTATTCAGCATCTGTCAACGAATGTGATCCATGATGATGATGCCGGCCATCCGAGTGATGATATTCTTGATGAGGCTGCTATTAATTATATGCTGCGTAGTATCTGGGAGAACAGTAACGGCAATGTTGATCTGATCGTTGTTAACGGATTCCAGAAGCGAAAGATAAATTCGTTTATCTCCAGCAGTCGTAGTTATGCAGCAGGGGACACGACTTTCAGTGATATGATCAGTGTTTATGAAAGTGATTTCGGTGTTTGCCGGATAGTAACTTCTCGATGGATGCCTCAAGATGCGGTGTTGTTTCTGGATTCGTCGAGGATCAATGTAGTTCCATTAGCTGGTCGTAACTTCCACTTTAAGCCTTTGTCCAGTGGCGGTGACTATGAGTGTGGTGAGTTGATCGGTGAGTATACTGTTGAGCTTAAGAATGAAGCGGCTCATGGTGTTCTTCGTGATCTGACTACCAGCTAAGAATGAAGGTTAATTGCGTATAGCGACCAGTGGAGACATTTTAAAGCTGGTCGCTATGCGTAAGGCTTTGTGAGGAAGGGGTAAGGTTGATGGCTAAGTTTTCAAGTGATGTTGATATTCTCAAGTATGAGCCGATATTGTTCGGAGAGTTGCATTTGTCTGGTCAGGTGGTAGCGCAGGGGATCGGTGGTTCAATCAGCGGAACGGTATTTACGGCAAGTGGAGCGGATTTTGTGAGTGCCGGCGTAGTGGCTGGCGGTGTGGTTTATCTTCGTTCATCCGATGGTTCGCTTGATGGTGGGTATGAGATAGTTTCTGTTGATTCTGCGACACAGCTTAGTGTTTCGGTAGTGAGGGCGGAATCGTCGGATTCCGCGGTTGCGCCACCTGCGGGGAGTAGTATAACCTATCGAGTATGCGTATATGATCCGCAGGCAAATGAAGCTGGATTTCAGTTGACCGAATATTTTGGTATTGCCCCTGGTAATCCCGCGAGCGATGTGGATGCGGATGATATTCTTGATACGAATGTCTTGAGGCGTGCTTCGGTGTTTCTGGTTTTGTCGAGTGTGTACGCGATGTTGGCGAGCAGGAGTAAAGATGAAAATCTGTGGGAGAAGAGCCATTATTATCGCAAGAGTTTTGAAAAGGCGCGGCAAAGGTGCAGGTTAAGTATAGATGTGGGATCTGATGGTGTTAGTGATATTGGTATGCTCGGCGGTTCGGTTCGACTGGTTCGAGATTAATCTCAAGAGGGAAAACTGATGAGCATTAGTTTGGATGGACATAATCTGTTTGATGAGCGGGATGTTGAGATAGAGTGCGGCAGCGAAAGAAGAGCGAGCATAGAAAGAGCGGTCGGCGGTGTTGATGGAGTTGTTAGTGTCGATCTGGGGTCTCGTGAAAGAGTGGTAAAGCAACAGGGTGTGCTTCGGGCGAAGAGCAGGCCTGAGATGTATGAGAAGGTCGACGCAATCTCAGCATATATTGATGGTGATACGCATGTTCTGGTGGTTAGTGCTGACAAGCAGTTGGATAATCTTCGTATGGATAGCTTTAAGTACAAAAATTTGCGGACAAGCGGCAATGGGTTTTGTCTGGATTATGAAATTGTTTATACGCAGTTGAAAGTTTAAGAGTATGACACTTATCAGCGAAGGAATAGAAAAAGTAACTGTGTTTGAATTGCCGAACGGTATATGGTCCGACGGCAGGACAGCAGCTTCGCCGAGGTCAGCGTTGGTAAAGTGGCGATCGAGTTTGAATGATAAATTTTACCAGGTTTATGTCAATGGCGAATATGGTGGAGTGACAAATGAGGTTGAGCAGCGTGAAATGGTTGTCGCTGTGGCGAGTTCGCTGGAATCGGCGGTTCGGATAGAAGTTTTTGCGGTTGAGGCTGAGTATGCGGATAGTGATCTTAGCAGTGAACTTGATACTTCTGTCGGTGAGAGTGGTCGAGTGAGGTTAAGTTTTTTGCGGAGTCAGGAATTGCCAGCAGGTTCGACGATTGAAATATATTCTGATAACGGTACTGGGCAGATCGACTATGACAATCGTGTTAATGATCTGCCGATATGTGTTTGGCCAGTATGGCAGGATAAGGCTGGTTTTGGAATGAGCTGGTTTGGTGTTAGTGACTTTGGATATGATTCGGCTGGTGCGGTTGGTTTCGGCAAGGGCAGCTTTGGGGATGGTGAGTTTGGTATTGACGCGGATACTATCGAATGGGTAAGTGAGCAGATGACGGCGGGGGTGTATAAGTTTGGTGTTAAGGTTGTTGACGGATTCGGTAATCAAAGCAGTGTTAGTGAAACCGGAGAGATCGTGGTGGTGCCTGGCGCGAAGCCTGCAGAGGATGTTAGTGTGCTAACATTTGATAAACAAGCGAATGAATTGGTGTTGAGTGTTGATTAAAAAATGATAAGGAGTTGAAAATGGGAGAAGTTTATCCATCAGATAATACGTTGCTGAGTATGGGATCAGATAGTGAAACAGGAGTGGCGTATATATCAACCGGTCAATCGCCGTATTACCTTCAGTTCAGGAAAATGCTTTATCGGCTGCTTATATCGCTGAAACGAGGCAATGATTTGCGTGTTTATGATGATGGTGGATTGGATATAGGTGTCAAGCCTGGTAAGTTCTGGCTTGGTACGGAATTGATCAACTATGTCGGCGCGACATATCAAACTTTAGCTGATGATAAAAGCAGTATTTATATCTATCTGGATTCGAGTGGCAGCCTTGTAACGGATGAATATACTGCTTTTCCAGATATGGCGACAGTACCTCACATTCGGCTTGCAACAGTTGTAACTTCAGATGGTGACATTAATTCCATAACTGATAGTCGAGCCGGTCACAATTTTGTAATACCTTATTCATCTGGTGGAACTAAAAAGAGTATCGAGGCGCATACGAGTGACGATACCCTGACAGAAGTTGAGTCTGGTAGTGTTCACAGTAATCTTGGCGCAACGGGGACAGTGACTTTAACGCTGCCGGCGTCGGCTTCGGAGGGGACCGTATTTATGTTTGCGGTTCAGGCGGTTCAGGAATTGCGAGTAGATCCGGGGACAGCAACAATACGAGACGATAGTGGACAAACAGCGGATAAATATAAAACAGCAAATGCTATCGGTGAGTGTTTAACAGTTGTCGCGGATTCAAATGGCGATTGGTTGACGATGGCTAAGAATGGTACCTGGACAGAAGAAGCGTAATTGGGATAAATAAACGAATGTGAGATAATTTTTTATGCTTACAAATTGAGGATAAGTGAGATGCAAGTATCAATTGAAAAAACCGGTATGTCGAAGCTTAGCAGAGATAGAGTTACCGAGCGAGATGAAAATGGTGTCGCCACAAAAACCGTAACGGACAATCACCTTCATTTATTGGTTAAGTTTCCTGAATTGGACAGGCGTAAAGAATATCCGGTTCAGGTTCTTTTGCCTGCTGACGAGGTGGCTATCAGAGCGGCTGTCAAGGCCGAGGGCGAACGGTTATTGGCAGACAAGCAAACTAAAGATGCTCTCGATATTGAGGGTCAGGCGTACATGACAACGATTGCCGGAGCTGATGTCGATAGGGTGGAATTAACTTTATGATTAACCTGCGTACAAATTGCGAACTGTATCTTGCGATGAACGAGAATGCTGACAATTATAATGTTAGCAGTCTTATCGGTAGTATTACAGGTACAGCGTCACGGTACACTTCAACTATGCACACAGATGGTAAAGTTGATGGCGGTTTTGAATTTTTAGGTCGATTCCCGGATTATTACCTTACGCTGTCGTCAAAGATAACATTAACAGAGCCATATACGATAGCATTCTTTTACCGAGATTATTATCAAGGTGAGACCGCTTCCTTTTGCGGTGAACAAGTTGGCAACAGTAAAATACAGTATTTCGATGCTGGTGCTACTGGCTATATTATATTTTGGAATGATGCAGGTGAATCTTTAGTTTATAACAGATCAGATTTTCCGACTGGGGATGATACTTGGCATAGCGTTTTACTCACTTCTGTTGGCGGTATTCAGAAGATGGAACGTGACAATATTACTATATTTCCTTTTGCAAACAACTGGAACACGGCTGGTATATCTATTGATATAATTGGAGCCAAAACCGCAAGCCTCCAAAATATTGTGTGTGATTTAGACCTTTTCGGCTTATGGAGTCGAGCATTAGAGTTTTTCCCTGTTACTGAACAATATTTATATAGTCAAGGCACTGAAATTTTATCAACGATCCCGAGAGCAATTCATCATTATAAACAAATGGCGAGGTGAAAAATGCAGGAATTAAGACAAAGTACGGAAATTAAAGTTCGCGTCGGGCCTTTTCTTGACAGGGATGATGGTATAACCCCAGAGACAGGCGTAACTCTTGGCGGTGCCGATGAGGCCGAGCTGCTCAAGCACAACGGCGTGGCTACTGTTAGTATTTCAGGTAATACCTGGGCGGCAATTTCAAGTTGTGACGGTTATTATGATTTGACATTGTCAACTACCGATACGAATACGCTTGGCCAGCTGTCCGTTATTGTCCAGGACGATTCGGTCTGCCTGCCGGTGCGAAACGACTTTATGGTAATAACCGCCGAGGCGTGGGACTCAAAGTACTCATCGAACACGCTGGAGACCGATGTGGCACTCGTCAGGAAGATACTTGCCAATATTGCGATACAAAACAAAAGTACAGGCGCGGTTGTTCATTACGACGACGACGATGTGACCCCAATTCTAACACTTACGCCGACCGATGGCGCATCTGAGATCACAAGGACGCCGAGTTAATGGAAACAAAGTTCCTATTAAATAATTCGCTGCTTAACGGCATGACCGCCCATGCGTTCAGGCTCGGCACGGTCCTGACGCAGGGCTGGTTCTGGACCCGTGTTTTGGGGTGCACCGTGTTGTATCGTGGGCTGAGCATGGAGGCTGTCGATTTTGACAAGGTTTTGTGTGTGAGTGCGATCGATGCAGAGAGTGTTTCGCCGCCAAGCTACGTTTCACATGATAACGATACGATGTATTTTTATGTTGTTCGCAGGGTCAATAAATGTGGAGATCAAGAGTATACTTTAGCTGCTGCGGTTAAGGTTGTGATCGATGGTAATGGTGATATTGCCGAGGCTGGTCCGAATGATATTTTTGTGGTTAAGGTTGGGCAGGTTGAAGGCAGTAAGGCAGAGTTTATCTGGTTTTATAGTTCGATCGAGCAAAATTCAGAGCCTATCTGTTTTAAGGTTTATTACGATAATGGTACGGGGCAAGTCGATTATCAAAATGCTATCGCTACGATCGATTATGAGGGCAGGAGATTTTACAGTTATGAAACTGGTGTGCTCGGGGCTGGTAGGTATTTGTTTGCTATAAGAGTTGAAGATTCGGCAGGGGTAGATGACGGGTCTATGGCGCAAATAAGTTTTGAGCTTGAGGCAGATAATCCGCCTGTAATTGAAATCTTAAATGAGGCAACAGTATAAAATTGTTTGAGGTCTTTTATGTCGAACAGAGTTGATTTTTTTCAATCAGAGCAAACTCAATTATCGTTTCCGGGGGGTACGGTTTCGATTTTACTCGAAGGGGTTTTATGTCCGCAGCTTGAGTTAAAAGAAATCGTTTGGGATGGCTGGCCTGAATTCGGTTTGGCACGGTTTGTATATAACCGAGCAGGTTATCCGGATGCTGAGAAGGTGTTTGTCGAAGATATTGAAACTGTTGTTTCGATGGGTAAGAGTGTGAGTGTTGAGCGGGTTTACAATGGTTCTGCGCCTGGTGCGTCAGGTGTGAGCTTGACATTATTTATAGGCCAAATAGAGGGTTTTGAGACGAGGGTGGCAGGTAGTGCCGAGTTGGTGGAAATTATTGCCAGAGATTTTAGTGCTCAATGTGGTCGAACGACTTTATACGGCAGACGTGTGGTTGATTTGGATGGCTCGAATTTGCTCCTGGAAGGTGTAGGTACAATATTTAACGAGGACGGCAAAGCGAACGCTTCGGCTGAGATGATAGTTAATAATGGGAATAGTTACAGGGCATTTTGTTTTGATCCATCGCAGGCAAAATACTGGGGGCTGGCTGATGTGATTACTTATTTGCTTTGTGAGTATTTGCCGAGCGGTCAATTGCAAATCCCGGATATTGAGAGGTTGAAGGCGATAACAGGGAATCAGACGGTGCGTGATCTTGATGTGACAGGTACGAGTTTGCTTCGGGGGCTGCGGCGCTGCTGTGAGAGTAGCGGCCTGGAGTTCAAGTTTGTTCCTTGTGTTGAGCCTGATAGTCCCGAACAGCAAATCGTATTCTACAAGAGCGGTGTCGGCAGAAAGGTTGAGTTGAATTACCAGTTGTACGGCGAAGAATTCAGCATTTCTAAAACTAATATCTCTAAGCTTCATAGCAAAAAGAATTTTTTTCCGGTAACGCACAAGTATATCGGCCAGGGTGATTTTAAAGTTTATGAAGCAACTTTTGATCTGGTAAAGGCCTGGGATCCTGCGGATGAGAGCGATAATTATGATGATTTTTCCCCTTCGACCAATCAGGATTTCCACCAGGTAAAAGATGTATACCGCAAATGGTGTCTTAACGAAGCAGGCGATTATAGTGGTTCACCATATAATCAAGGGGCTGCTTTTGATTTTTCAGAGATTTTTCAAGGCGGGAATTTTGCTCATCTTCATCGTAGGTTTTGGCCAACTTTGACAACAGATAAACAGAACAAGTCATTAGGATATTTTTTGCAAGTCTCCTTTGATAATGGTCAGAGTTGGTCGCAATATCTATATGCGTTTAACAATCTTCTGGATGAGTGCGGAGTATGGCTTAGCAGTGATGAACTCGATATCAAAACCTGGGCCGCAGCTATAAAGGATATATTGAAATTCAGAATTACCGTGTCGGTCATCAGCGATGAAAGGCTCAGCAGTGTGATAGCAGATGGCCCGATTAATTCAACGGTTCCTTTGATAGAGCATATTATTATACTATCACGGGAATTCAAATATCGCAAGGTTTCAAGTCAGAGTATTTTTTATAGATCGTCCGATGAAGGGTTGGGCGTGGCTGATGAGGTGGACGATTCCATGGAGCTGTGCGATTTTGTGCGTAATAAGGCTCGACTTACCTGGAAGGCTGTTGAAACTTTTGATGTTCAGACACCTTGTTTAGCTTTTGACTATCAAGTTGGTGACAGAGTTACGTGTAGTCCTGGAAGTAGAGATATGCTCAAATGCAGGATCGATAACAGGAGCATTAGCTGGATAAAACGCGTGCAGATGGATTTTGATGAGCAGTGTACGAATCTAAAAATCGTTAGGCAAAGGAACTTACTTGTATGAGTAATCAGGTTGATATGATAAACAGTCAGCAGCTGCTGGAAAGACTCAGTAGAAATGGTTTGCAGGGGGCGAATGAAATAACCGTTGTTACTTCACCCGGTGCAAGGGCTGCGGCGTGGGTAGTTAAAGTCAAGAGTTTGTCCTCGTATAATCTTTACAATATCAGAGCTGTGGAGATAGGCGAAGCTGGATCTGAGCCGACAGAGATGGGTAAGCAGATGCAGGCTTTTAATCTGGCTGAATCGTTTACCCAAACAGGCTCATTAGCGGTCGGGACCTACGCGGTAATGTCCAGGGTAGGTGGTAAAAATGTTTTCTATGCTACGGTGTAAAAATGAGTAATGAAAATCCACGAGTTTGGCAGCTGAATCGCCAGGTTAATCTTTCGGTGTTAATACAGTTGATATTCCTGGCCTCGTTAATCGTGGGTAGTTGGGTTAATTTACAGAGGCAGCTTGATCTGCTGCAGCGTGATGTTGGTATGCTGGTTCAGAGTAATGCGCAATTTCAGCAAAAAATAGAGTCTCTTTGGGCTAAAACGATTGCTTATGAGTATCGGTTGCAGGCGATAGAGAAAAAAATGATGAAAAACGGCGCAATTAAGGGCGTTTTTTGACAGAAATGAGGTTGATTTGATGAAAAAGTTTGCGTTTTTGTTTGTTTTTTGTTGTTTTTTGGCAGTTGGTTGTGACAGTTTGCGTTTTGCTCCGAGTCAAAGCCAAAAACAAAATGCCTGGCTTCATAATCGTACGGCGATGGTGACAGCCGAAACGACTCGGGGAGAAAATGCTTCGGAGAAGCTGCAGGGCCTGGCGAAACTTTCTGAATCGCAGAGCAGAGCATTTGTCTCTTATTATGGTTTGCCAAAAGTATTTCCACCAGCAGAGACCGCTGAAGAAATACTAAGTGAGTCAAACTACGCAATCACGAGAAAGGCGTTGGGCGAATCAGCAGATCGGCCTGATATTTTGCAGGTGGCTGACGGGGCGTTGGAACTGGCGATCGGGATATCGGCTTTATTAGGTGGGGTGTATGGCACGAGGGCTGTTCGGTTTTTGAAAGAGGCAAAATCAAAATCAAAGGCGTTGCAGGAGATCATCGCCGGCAATGAACTTCTCCGCAGTGAAAAGGCTGAATACAATAGTGCATTCAAACAGGCACACAAGGCTCAGTCGGCTGAGACCAGGCTGTTGGTCGCACAATTAAAAGGATAGAATAAAGCGTATTTGCTTAAATATGAGGTACGAATTGTAATCCTTTCTTTCCAGTAAGACGTTGCTATTTATGTGCCTATAAAAACACCCGCGTTTTTTACGAACTCTACGGTGGTGTAGTCTGAATGATAATTGTTGTATAACATGGTATATACAAAGAGGGCTGTGAGTTTAATACTCACAGCCCTTTGTTATCTAAATTATGTGGCCTACTTTTCCAAGCAGCTTTAAATCATGAGCTATTTTCCTTCTAACCAGTTGTTTGCCATTAACCTAAAGTCACTAAAGTCTACATCCCTATCGCCGTCAAGGTCACCTTCTATAGGTTCAAGATTTGTCAGGAATCCGATAGCTCTCGACGTTACTGTCATCATGCCGTCCATAGAATATCCAACCGCTTCTACTCTGTAATACTCATAGCCTGGTTCTTCGAGCTTATCGGGTGCATGTCTTATGCAGTCAAATTCGCCATCAGGTCCGGCAATAGCTATGGGGTCGGTCGGTTCTCCGTTAATAAAAATCTCAACCTCCTGCCCTTCAGTAAATCCGCAGCCGCTGATATTTGTAAAGCCTTCCTCAAACGAAGAGAACATCAATCCCGGACACGGACAAACATCAGATAGCTTATATTGTCCAACAGGCGTGTCGAGATCCTCAAGGTCCCTGTGCCCCATCGGACCATCTAACCAACCGCTCGAACTCGCATCAAAAGGAACTCCTCCATCGAAAGGATCGCTGCCCGGTTCAAAGAATTCTGCAGGAATATTCACATCGAGCTGATGATTATCCGGCGTACTCGAACCGGGTCCAAGACCAGCGTGCTTATGATTGACCTTGATCTCTACCGGCAATTCAAGGCCAGGGCCGGGATCCCACAGGATAGCATTAGCATCAAAGACTCCAGGGCCGCCGGTGGTCTGTACATTAACCTGCACCTTCTTACCCGAGCCAGGGGGAACCTCTATCTCGTAAGTAATATCAAAGAACGAATCGACAGCAAAGGTCCCGTCAAGCTGAATTGTGAGTTCAACGTCCGCTTGCCCCGGCTTGCCGCAGTACATTGAGACCGAATGAATATCAGCAAATCCGAGATCTGGGTCGATAGCCTGGTCCCACGGAATGCCGTTCACCATAATATCACCAAAATCATCAAGCAACGCTCCATAGGCGTTAATACTGTACTCAACTCCCGGCGGAATAGCTACAGGGCGGCCAAATGGATTGGCAGGTATAATAAAATAAGCATACCCGCGACGTCTTGCTCTCTTTCGGATTTCCTCGATCTCGTTCGCGTCAAGCTGTGTGTCGTTGCCATCAGTATAGCCGTACATCAAAGAGTTAGAATCGTTGGGGTCGTAAAGATCATAATCCAGAGTCAGCGAATGTGCGAATTCGTGAGCAACGGTTTTGCCCATTTTATTGGCATCGGCATCAGGCTCAACGAACACAACAGGATTACCATGCACGGCCCAGCCTACGGCATTGGGCTCTTCGGTCCAGACATCATCGGCAATTGTAAGTTTCAGTCCCTTTCCCGCACCACATGTTTCATCGACTTCCTCTTCACCATCGTCCTGAGCGTCATCCCCCTCGTCCTCGGTCAGATTCGGGTCGTTGTCCCCGACATTATAAGGCTGGTTGGTATCGACAACATAAAGCCTAATCTTGGCCTGGGCAAGTATCTCGTTGGCCTTTTTAATTGCATCAGCAACGCCGCTAGCGTCGGAGCCGTCAACAATATTTACGACTACCGGAATATCGATCCATTCCTCTGCCGCATCGCCTGCCATGCAATCACAAACCACAAAGAAGCATATCAATGATGTTAGTAAAATAATAAACCTTTTCATCTCGCTACCTCCTCTAAAAAAATTAACCAAAATCCCCACAACATTTTGTCCATCGTAACATAAAATGGGCAACAATGCAAGCAAAAACTGTGTTCCCGTGTCGGAAAAACAGTTTTGGGCCTTATAAATGTTAAATTTTAAGGTTTTTTCATGAAAATCGGCATTAATCCGTGTTTATATGAATTTAGCGGCGGTTAAATAAATATGCTCTACCTGGCAAAAATATCGAATAACTGACCTGCTATTTTGCCTTAGTTTTTGCTAATGGATCGAAAGCAAAACCAAGAGCCAGCTGCCCTTTATACGTCATGATAGCTCTTTTATTATTAATTAGAATACTCGGAAATGTCATTTGGCTTCTAAGATTAAGCTTGTGTTGAAGTTAGATGCCGTTAAATGAATTTGATTGTTATTGCTGCTGGAAAGTACTATAATGTGCTGGAAAGGTTGTTAGATAGGGTTTGAAATGGAAATACTGAAAATAAATGGTAAGGAAAGGCAGTTCGGCCAGGTGCCTTCTACGGTAACTAAGCTGCTGGCGGCTTTGGATATTAATGAGGCTACGGTAGTGGCTGAAATAAACGGGCAGATCGTAGAAAGAACAAAATTTGCCGCGACACAGCTTTGCAGCGGCCAAAGTATCGAACTGGTCAGGTTTGTCGGCGGAGGCTGATAGGCTTGATCGACAGATAATGAACATGGGTTTTGAAAATGGATAAATTAGTAATAGCTGATAAAACTTTCGACTCTCGGCTTTTGGTTGGTACCGGTAAATTCGCTTCCTGCGAACTGATGGCCAAGGCTATCCAATCTACAGGGACAGAAATTGTTACCGTTGCTCTTCGCAGAGTGGATATCGAAAATGAAAACGATGACATGCTCAGCGCAATAGACCGTGACAAATACCTGCTGCTTCCCAATACATCCGGAGCACGTGATGCGCAAGAGGCTGTCCGCCTTGCGAACCTTGCCCGTGCTGCTACCGGTATTAACTGGCTTAAGCTCGAAGTTACGCCTGATCCGAATTATCTGCTGCCTGACCCGGTGGAAACTTTAAAGGCGGCTGACATTCTGGTGAAAGACGGCTTTGTTGTGCTGCCATATATCAATGCTGACCCTGTTTTGGCCAAGCGGCTTGAAGATATCGGTACAGCGACGGTGATGCCCCTTGCCAGTCCTATCGGCTCGAACCGAGGACTGCAAACCAGAGCGGCTCTGGAGATCATAATCGCTCAATCCAATATTCCAGTAGTAGTTGACGCCGGCCTGGGTCTGCCCTCGCATGCGGCTGATGCGATGGAGATGGGAGCTGACGCTGTTCTGGTCAATACGGCTATAGCGATAGCTGATGATCCCGAATCAATGGCAAAAGCTTTCAAGTTGGCGGTCTGTGCCGGGCGAACAGCATGGCTTTCCGGGCCTGGGGCTACATCTAAAAGAGCTGTTGCATCGAGTCCGCTGACCGGATTTTTAAGAGAACAATAAATGTCACCTGACTCTGATATAAAAACGATACTCTCGGATAAGGGGCTTGACCGAAACAGAGAGCTTTGGCGGCAGCGGCTAACGAACATTAGACCTGCGGATGTAGAAAGAGCGTTGTCGCAAGAGCCGGGGACCTATAGAATCCAAAAGTTGACGGCTCTGCTCTCGCCGGCGGCTGAAAACTATCTTGAAGAAATGGCTCAGCTTGCCAGGCAGCTTACAATTCAGAGATTCGGAAAAATTATCCAACTTTACGCTCCGCTTTATGTTTCCAACTACTGCTCAAACAGCTGTCGATATTGCGGTTTTAACTGTGACAATAAATTTCAGCGTACAAGACTGACGATCGAACAGGCCCTTGGAGAAGCTAAGATTATCGCCTCCGAGGGTTTCAGGGACATACTGCTCGTCAGCGGCGAGGACAGGAAGTTTATCACTATCGAATATCTCACCGAACTTGCAGAGAGATTGAGAGACAGTTTTAGTTCGATCTCAGTTGAAATATACCAGGCGGATACGTCTGAATATGCTCAGCTTTTTGAGGCAGGTATCGATGGGGTAACACTGTACCAGGAGACATACGATCGCGATTGTTACAGTTATTATCATAAACAAGGGTCCAAGTTCGACTACGATGACCGTTTGGATACACCGGAGCGTATTGGCGATGCGGGTATGCGTCAGATTGGGTTGGGTGTGCTCCTTGGCCTGACAGACTGGCGAATCGAGACGCTGGCCCTTGCCGAACACGCGCATTATTTGATTAAAAGATACTGGCAATCTCACATTTCGTTTTCTTTTCCAAGGCTTAGGCCCGCAAGGCAAATCGAAGGGGAACTCTTTGAGAATTTGCCTAGCGATAAAAACATGGTTCAGATGATGACGGCTTTGAGATTGTGTTTTGCCGATGCAGGGTTAGTGCTGTCGACTCGTGAACGAGCCCGGTTGCGAGATCAGCTGATAAAGATAGGCGTAACAAAAATAAGTGCCGGCAGCAAAACCAACCCCGGCGGATATTCAGGACAAAACGATGCTGTTGAGCAATTCGAGGTAGATGATGATCGCCGGCCTGCTCAGATATCTGAGATGATAAAGCGCGCTGGCTTTGAGCCGGTATGGAAAGATTGGGACAACGCTTTTACCAAAGATTATAAAATGCCTTTTTCGAGGTAGCTTTTCAATTGGCAGTGACCAAGGTTTTTTGTCTGCTTAAAGGCCAAGTTGAACCATGTTTTTCGTAAGCTCTCTGAAAGGCTTCAACAACATCAGAATCGAACTGAGTTCCGACACAATTGTGTATCTCTTTTAGTGCATCTTCAGAGGATTTTGCGGAACTATAACCTTGTTCCGACGTCATGGCGTCAAAAGTATCGGCAACGGCCAGGATGCGGGAGCCAATTGGTATCTCTTTGCCTTTAAGGCCGCTGGGATAACCTGTGCCATCAACTTTTTCATGGTGGTGCAGGATAGTCTGCAGTTCAAGTTCAAAAATCCCGATCGGCTCGAGTATCCTGGTAGCCGCAACAGGATGTTGGTTGATGGTTCTTCTCTCCTCTTCGGTTAATGGAGTGGTCTTTTTAAGTATACTGCCAGGTATCATTATTTTACCAAGGTCCTGCAGCAAAGCGGCGGTTCCAATGCGAGATTTTAATTCCTCGGATAAATGCATTTCTTCGGCTATCGCAATTGCGTATGTTTGAACGTTTTTGCCGTGTTTTTTCATATACTTGTCTTTAATTACCATGTCCATGGCTCTGGTAAATGCCGATATGGTGCCAAGAGCGTGTGAATTCAATTGTCTTGTCAATGACTCCACCTTTGTCTGCAGTTCATGATAAACTCGGTTGTCGGGAGCCTGGATATCTTGTTCCGGTTCGATTTTATTCCATGAAGCAATACAATTTCGACCTTTCCTTTTAGCTGTATAAAGTGCTGCATCTGCTTTTTCGATAAGATCATTCGCATCAAGCAGATTGTTTGCATCGATGTTAGCCAGTCCAATGCTGATGGTAATTGAGATATTATCATTAAAGGCTTTCCACTGAAATTCGTCGATAACCTTGCGTAATTTTTCAGCTGCTTCCATGCCTCTTGAAGAAGAGGTTCCTGGCATTAGTATTATGAATTCTTCACCTCCGTATCGACCTGCCACATCCAGAGGATAGATATTCTCCATAAGGACCTTACCTACTTGTTTAATAATTTCATCGCCTGCAAGATGCCCGTAAGTGTCATTGACACTCTTAAAATGATCGATGTCGAGCATCATCACAGATAAAGATCGTCCCCTGATTTTTGCCCGCAGAATTTCTCTTTCGAGTATATTAAAAAAATGTCTGCGATTAGCTAATCCCGTCAGGGCGTCGGTATTGGCAAGTGATAAAATCTGCTCTTCCAGTTCGATATTTCTCAAAACGTTATTGATACGTGCCTTGAGTTCGCCGGTATCGAAAGGCTTGGTGATATAATCAACAGCTCCAATTTCTAAACCGGCTATTATATCGTATTTTTGTGATTTGGCGGAAAGAAAGATTATTGGTATTGACGAGGTTTTTCTTTCTGCCTTGAGCCGCTTGCATGCCTCAAAACCATCGATGTTCGGCATCATTATGTCCAGCATGATCAGGCTGGGTTGTTTGTCGATAGCGATCTCTATACCCGTCAAGGCATCCTGAGCTGTTAATACGGCCAATCCCATATTCTCCAAAAGTGATTTGAGCAACGTAAGATTGACCTGGTCATCGTCTACAATTAATATTTTTCGCGGCCGTTTATTTTCCATGGTTTACTTTCTGGTTCATCTTAACTGTAGAAAATATGGAACGACCGGCCCTGCGATTGTAAAAGGTTGTCATAAGCCGATAAAGCTTATGCGACAAGGTGGCGCGTGGCCACCGATAATCGCGGGTTATTACACTGTGGCAACAGAGCCGCATACAATTGAAAGGAACCGGTCGTCATGAAAAATACTATAACATATGTTGCTATGGACACACACAAAAAACAGCACAAAATTGCACTGCATTACCCTGGTCAGGAAGAGATTGTCGAATTTACCATCAACAACACAATTCGTGACATTAAAAAAATGGTCAACAAGATTACCAGGCAATCTTCCGGAAGAGTTGAATTCTGCTACGAAGCTGGCGTTTGCGGTTTCACACTCAAGCATCGCATTGAGCAGTTCGATTGCAAATGCAGTGTAATTGCTCCATCGCTTGTACCACGCAAGCCGGGCGAGAGAGTCAAAACAGATCGCAGAGATGCCAAAAAATTACTCATGATGTCCAAAGCAGGCCTGCTCACCGAGGTCCATGCTCCAGACGAGAAACAAGAAGCTGCCAGAGAGCTAACCCGTCTTCGTGAAACAGCCAATGAAAATCTAAAAAGAATTCGCCACCAAATACTGAAATTCCTGACACGGCACGGATACGTTTATCGCCAAGGTTGCCATTGGACTGTAAAACATCTCACATGGATGCGTACTATTGAATTTACAGAACCCATGCTCACAAAAGCATTCGAAAACTATTTTGACCAAATGATATATTGCATTGGGAGACTGGGAAATCTGGACAAAGAAGTTGAGCATCTGGCTAACTCACAACCATACAAACAGGTCGTGGGACTTTTGTGTTGCTTCCATGGCATTAGAACTCTCACTGCAGTGACGATCATAACTGAAATTTTTGAGTTTGGACGTTTCGAGTCTCCACGTCATCTAATGAGTTATCTCGGTCTGACACCATCGGAAAATTCCAGCGGCGAAAAACAGAAAAAAGGTGCGATAACAAAAGCAGGAAACAAACGCATCAGGCGACTACTGAATGAAGCAGCATGGCATTATAGACACAGGTACATACCGTCAAAAGTGCTAAAAAACAGAAGAAAAGGACAACCGAAGTGGGCTATTGAAATTGCCGATGCAGCTGGTCGAAGATTGAGCAAACGCCATCGACATCTGACTAATAATGGAAAAATGCCATGCAAGGCAAACATAGCAGTTGCCAGAGAGATGACAGGGTTCATATGGTTTATGGTTACCCAATATAACGCAAGAAAAAATATAGAGGCTGCTGCTTGATCTTTTTTTCATCAGCCCTCCACCGAAGATATTTTATAATCGAATTAAGGAATTATGATGCTTAATAGCGTGGGCACAACAAAGCTACTTGCGGCCACCCTATACGATAGGCCCGTTTATAGCGGACCGAACTCGTGCTTGTAGAACGCAAAGCTTGCGACGAAGAATATCACTGTCGGCTCTGGCCGAAAGGCTAATCCACGAATATCAGACTGATTCATTGTCGAAGCAGCCCACGCGTTAAGCGTCAAAAAAAGAAAAATGAAATAAAAATACAAAAATAACGTTTGACAAAGGTCGTTCCATATCAGGGTTTTGCTTTTTTGCTATTTCCATCCAGTCTGATCGTCTCAGAAAAGACAGTATTTTTTCACATTCTCTATGTATATCGGCAAAGATCGCTTCCGCATCGGTCAGATCATTTTGCCTGGCCAAAGCTTCAAGTTGTGATGCTCTTTGTGACAGAGATGTTGCTCTGATAGTAGCAGCCGAGCCTTTTATTTTGTGGGCCAATAAAGAAATTTCTTTAGCATTGCCAGTTTTTATCGCTTCTAACAGCCCTGTTGTTTGTCCAGGAGCATCTGTAAGCCACGCCTTAGTGACTTCTTTGACAAGCTCCTGGTCGTAGTCAAAGCATTTGATCAACTCGACCCAGTCAATAATACCTTCGCAGCTTTGTACTTCTGCGTCACAGACAGCCTGGCCAAGCGTATCGACCTGGGCCTTGACCGAATCGATCTTTTCTATAACGCAGCGCGAGGATTTTTTGGGCGGTGAAGATAAATACTTTTTGAGTATTTCAAAAAGCCTTTGGTGATCAATGGGCTTGGCCATGTAATCATTACAGCCGGCGTCAAGACATTTTTTATCGTCGCCCTTCATCGCATGTGCCGTCAGGGCGACAATTGGAGCTGCAATACCATGTTCTCGAAGAGTTTTTGTAACATCGTAACCGTTAATATCCGGCAGCTGCATATCCATGAATATCAGGTCATAGGATTTGCTTCGAGCCATCTGGATTGCCTCTTTACCGTTATTAGCAATTGTCACTTCAACTCCTCTTTTCTCCAGCAGTTGCCTGATGACCATCTGATTTGTCAAAACGTCCTCAGTGACTAAAACATTGCCGGAAAATTCTACGTATTCAGAATTTTCATCCTCTGGTCTCGATATCTCAGCGATATTATGCCTGTCCAAAAATGGCTGTTTTGTTATGTCCAGACCCGGTGGTATCATCAACGAGAACGTTGAGCCTTTGCCTTCCTCGCTTGTCAAGCTAAGTTCTCCGCCGAGAAGAGTCACCAATTGCCTGGTAATAGCCAGCCCCAGGCCCGTACCGCCATATTTGCGTGTAGTGCTGCCGTCTGCCTGTGTGAACGAGTCAAATATTACCAACTGTCTGTCCTGCGGGATGCCGATACCGGTGTCAACTATGTCAAAACGAATATACACATGATCGTTAATTTCACTTACGGAAACTTTTAGATGTACATGGCCGTCGTCTGTAAATTTAATTGCGTTGCTTACGAGATTAAGCAGACACTGATTTATTCGGACATGATCGGTGCGAATTTGTTCTGGCAAACCATTGCTCTCTATAATCTCAAAGTTAAGTCCTTTCTCAACGGCTTTAGGCTTCATCAAAGATTCGATACTGTTAAGCAGTTCGCCTAAAGAGCAGTATGTCATCTCAATATCAAGCTTGCCTGCTTCGATTTTTGAGAAGTCTAAAATGTCGTTTATAAGTTGTAAAAGAGCGTTGGCTGAATCACGAATGATATCAACATCCTCTCTCTGCTTATCGTTTAGATCGTCTTCGGCGAGTATGTCACTGAAGCCAATAATAGCGTTCATTGGCGTTCGGATCTCATGACTCATATTTGCCAGGAATTGGCTCTTAGCGGTATTGGCCCATTCGGCTTGGGTTGCCATGTCATTGGCCGTTGTCGTAGCTATCATTAATTCGTCGTTGATATGCTCGGCCTCTTCTTTGGCTTGTCTCAATTTCTCTTCGGTCTGCTCGTGAGCTATAATTTCGCAACACAATTGTTGATTACCAGCTTTTAGCTGCTGCTCATTGGCATGGAGTTGCTGATTAGATGCTTTTAGCTGCTGCTCACTGGCGCGGAGCTGTTGATTGGCAGCGTCTAATTTGTCTATCGAGGTGGTAGTTCTCTTTAGATCAAGGGCCATTTTCTCAAAGGCATCTGAAAGTTCTCCTATTTCATCATTTGATTGAATATCGATACACGTATCCAGGTCGCCGGCGCCAATTTTGATTGACGCGTCTTTGAGCCTGCCGATAGGTTTACTGATCTTCCCAGCCAACCAACCTGATAACAGATAGGAAATAACTACAGAAAGACCGCCAACAACAACGAAAATCAACCGTAATTGATCTACCGCTGCCAGGGCTTCTTTTTCATCTATTTCCGCTAATAAAACCCACCGCATCTCCGGGATGTAGGCGTGGGTCCCCAAAACAATAACGCCCCTGTAATCGGTAAACACCCTCGCTTTTTCATGCCAATTGTGCTCTGGCCCTATTGTTTCATTTTCGAAACATGCCGAGGTATTTTCCGTTTCAACTTTTTGTTTCAAAAAAGTATCTTTTTTAAAATGCGAAGGGGTTATCATGTATTTGTCTTTGTTTACCAGATAGATATCACCGGTTCGGCCTAAGCCGGTCTTATCAAAAACTATCTCATTAAGCATCGTCGTCTCGATCTTTACTACCAGTACACCAAGTAGTTCACCCGTTTTGGAATTCGAGATTGGCGTAGAGACTGCAATAGAGTTTCTTCCGGTCGATTCAGAATGGTAAGCGTCTTTAATATACGTCTGATCCTGTGCGTTTACAAAATAGGCGTCTGTTGATTTGTCCGCACCAATAACGGCATCGTTAGTAGAAACTACAATTATTCCTTCCGTGTCTAAAACAAATAGTTCATAAAACTCCTCATGTAAACAGGCAAGCAGGTTCGATCGAACATGGTTAAATTCAACATCAAAGTTGCCGTTTTTTTTGTGTTTGCTTAGCAGATGATTAAAGCAGACATCTTTTGTGATAAGCTCGACTTTATCCCTTTGTTCTTCCAGAAATGCCCGGACATGATTTGCCCTTGACTTTGCTGTTGTCAACAAACGATGGTGAATTTCTGTCTTTAAACTTGCCGTGGAAAAAACCCCGATCACAGTAATTCCACTGACCATTATAACAATGGTAATAGTCAAAATAACCAGAAAGATTTTTGTTTTGATCCTCATTTTTTACTTTTTCTTTAACTCACAAAGCGAGATTCCACCATCACATCGCTGTACCCTGTTTGTCTTCTGCGTACTTTCCCTGCTATTACCTTGTTCTCGGAGCTATTTCGGTCATTTTTTTGCCGTGCTTGACGTGTTATTATACAATAGCTGTATTTGAGAAAAATAGCAGGTCACAGTCATATTTCCCATAAATAGCAGGAATGTTATCGGTCGATGATTTTAACGTTCTGGTGACAACAAAGTGTACCCGAGAGGCCCCGTACCTCTCCTGCGCGTTGGGCAAAATTGAAGTTTTCGAGCCCTTTTACTCAAACTTAGAGCATTTCAAGTTTGTATGTTCATATAACCACATGATTCAAACCATCCTTT
>JBHPGW010000033.1:0-29045 GCA_042569785.1 Planctomycetota bacterium
GCGGGCCCGGCTGGGGACTTTTTCATTACTTCCTTATCGATGGCGGTGGCAATATTGACGAAGATCCTTGTTTTGTCGATTCGAGTGACCCTGATGGTGCGGATGATCAATGGATGACCGCTGACGATGGGTTGGTTTTGGCATGGGATAGCCCGTGTATCAATGACGGGGATAACACCGCAGCCAGCGGAATTGATAAGGACCTCAAGTTTGATGATCGGATATTCAATGGCACGGTCGATATGGGTGCTTATGAGTTTTCGTACAATCATGTTTATGTAGATGTTGACGCAAACGGCAGTGATAACGGTATGACGTGGGCGAATGCTTATGTTGATCTGCAGGATGCGTTAAGCGATGCTAATGTTACTCAAATATGGGTCGCTGAAGGGACCTATTACCCTGATGGCAGTGACGCAAATAACCGTTCGCTTTCTTTTGGACTGGTCGAAGCTGTTAATGTCTATGGCGGATTTGACGGCAATTCAACAGACTTCAACGATCGTAACTGGGGTTTGTATGAGACCATCCTTAGCGGCGATATAAATACACCAAACGATGTTAATGATAACAGTTACCATGTTGTTACAGGTGCTGACGATGCAAACCTTGACGGATTTACAGTTACAATGGGCAATGCCGATGGCAGTGGAAACGATCAATATGGCGGCGGCTTCTTGAATATTCAAGCCTCACCAAACATATCAAACTGCATAATTAAAGGAAACTACGCTGATTATGGCGGAGGTATCTTTAATTACGGGATTAGCACCGATTGGTCACTTACCGATGTAACAAATTGCCTTTTCTTTGAAAACGAAGCAATTGACGGCGGAGCTGTATTTAACTACAATTACACATGGGATTTAATTACAAATTGCACATTCAGCAAAAATGACGCTTCCAATCTTGGCGGAGCGGTATATGCTTATTATTCTTACGAAACCGATATCGTAAACTCGATTTTGTGGGGAGATACGGATTCTACCGCAAGTGATTACGAGATTGTATCAAATGGTACATTGGAAGAAGAGGCTACATTGGTAGCAGTTTACTATAGTGATGTTAATAATATGGGAACTACCAACGGAGGTGAGATTTATCAGGGTTCCGGCATACTCACCCTTGACCCTTGCTTTGCCGATGCAGACAGCAATGATTTCCACCTGAAGTCGCCGGATGGTCGCTGGAATGGCAGTGAATGGGTTACGACGGACACCGTTACCAGTTGGTGTGTCAACACAGGTAATCCTTCCTCAGGCTATTCAAACGAGCCTTCGCCTAACGGCAGCAGGATCAATATGGGTGCCTACGGAAATACAACTGTAGCCTCAAAGTCCGATGCTAATATGGTTGTATACGTAGATTGTGATAACACCTCTTCGCCATTCCTGGGAACACCAGATGACCCATACCAAACCATTGAGGATGGCACCGATGCTGTCGGCAGCGGAGGCATCGTGTATGTTTTAGACGGAACCTATTATGAAAACCTGTCCTTCGATAGCGGTGATGATTTCAGCCTGATTGCCGTTGGCACTACCATAATTGATGGCGAACAAGAAGATTGTGTAATCCTGCTTAACAATGCTGATAATATGGTCGTAGATGGATTTTACATTACTGGCGGCAAGAGTTTAGATGGCGGCGGGATGGCTCTTATTAATTGTTCAGCAACAATTAAGAATTGCAGATTTTATGAGAATCTAGCTTATGATCCTAACGTAGCGGCCAAAGGCGGAGGTATTTATGTAAATGGCGATTCACCATTGATACAAAATTGCGACTTTGCAAATAATACAGCAGACGGTGGTGAAGACGAAGAAGGGTATTGGTATGCCGGCAGTGGCGGAGCTATCTTTGTTTGTAACTCAAGAGCAACTTTCGAGAATTGCAATGTCGGCGTTGACGTAGCTTGGTACCTTGGCTCAGATGATAATCATGCTGATTATTGGATAAACAGTAACGAGGACCCTGTAACCGCCTATGAAATTTACATACTGGATTGTGAAGATCCGCACTGGACTCCGACTTTTACAAATTGCACTGTAAGAGGCAATGGGACCTATACGTATACTGATGGAGGCGATCATTGATGGGTTTAAAGTGTTTTTGATGTACTGAATTTTCAAAGCGAACAGCGTCCCTTGGTATTGCCGGGGGCCGCTGTTTTTTGTTATAAAAAACCGAATTACAATATACGACACCACAACAGGTTCGAATATCGTGTGATTTTGTATATATTTCGCAGATTTTGAGCATTTTGCGCTAAAGTTACCCTGTTTTTTACCGATAATGCTACTGTAGATGTTTTGATACTTGTTTTAAAGGAGATAACGGTGCAGGTAGACGGCGTTAGCTTACAATCTCTTTATGGTGTTCGACTAAATGATGACGGTAGGATACTGTACGAAGATAGAGAGAAACTCCGGAATTCGCCGGATGTCGCGAAGGATTCCGCTTCTTCGCCTGCCGATCAGGAAAACCCTGTTAATACTAAAGATTTACTATCGAGCAATGTTACTCTTGATCAGTTGTTAGCAAAAGAAGAAGATCTGACGAGAGTCAAAGCGTACGGAGAGCGATCTGAGGAAGAAATGCGCATAGAGAATTTAACTATGCGCATTTACCTGCGTTACCTATCCGCAGAAGGTACACCAGATAGAGGTGCAGCCATGAAAGATGCTGTTGAAAGTGGCCGGTACAAGGCTGCTGCCGATAGAAAGATTGATGAACTGCTGGGGAGTGTAAACGCTTTGCTCAAAGACGTTGAACTGACGAGCGAACAATCTGAGGCGTTGAAAATATTCAACTCACAGGTAAATCAGGTAAAGAATGAATTTAAACCCTTCTGGTATGACAAAAACATCAGGAAAAACGGTTGGAGTGCATGTGGGATGCTTACAGGTTTGGACTCGGCCTTTGATACACTAATAGAATCGTTCAATTCCGTTACGGACTCTACACCGACGATTAAGAGTGAACTGGAGATGGTTTTTGCAGCTAAAGTAAACGATATCCGCAGTGGAATGAAAGCTACTTTTGGTCTGTCAGATTCGACAGAAGAAGACATCACCGGCATAATCACTAGATTCATAGCAATGTATGCAGGAACAGAAAATCTAACAACGGAAGAAGAACAACTTGCACAGGATTTCATGCCAAAAATAATTGAAATAATAAAGAAAAATATTAATCATTCCATAGTATAGGTTACGCTCAGTGCACCTGATTTTAACATTGCGGAATAAAGTATTCATAAGGCAGGTTGGGGATAACCATGCAAATAGACAGCATTAGTTCAGCGCCGATCAATAATGTCTCGCCAAGTGCGGCTGCGGTAGCAGAGACCGAAAATAATGAAACTTCCGCGGATGAGGCGGAAGATACTACTTCCTCATCACCAGTTGATTCGGCGTACTCTGAATCTTCATCGGTCGCCCAGGAAAGCTCCGTTAATCCCGCAAGTTTAATAGTTAGCAAAGTAACACTTGAACAGCTTTTAGAGGCTGCTACCCCGACAGTTGAAAAACTTCTTGGTTTAGATGAAACAGAAGACCCTGAGTTATTTGAAAAGAAGGCTGAAGAAGCTGAGGAATCTGAGCCGACTGGATTGCCTGCCGAAACCGAACTGAAAGCAATGCTCAGAAAATCTTATTACGAAAGAATCGATAGAAAACAGAAGGCTTTGATCGATGCGTGGAGAGGCAGTTGGTATGAGACAATTGCCGAGCAAAGCATTGGTGACATCCTTACTAATGTAAACGCTTTGCTCAAAGATGCTAATCTAACGAAAGAACAATTTGAATTACTGGTGTCATTCAATTCAACGGCAAAAGAATTAACACAAAGCTTTGCTGTTCCGAATTCTGCTGTTTCAGGGGCGGCTGATCCAAATGCCACTGCTCCAGATAGCGATGTTTCAGATAAGACTGCGTCGGATAGTGGTGTTTCAGATATGATGGGCCACGAATTTGATATTTCAGATAAAGGTATGCCGGGCGTTTTCAAATTGATAACAACACGAAGGAGAACAAATCCTGCTGTTACAAAAGTGGTATCGCCCGGATTTAATATTTCGCATGAAGATGCACTAACGAAATTACAGTCAGCTTTTGACGCATTAGCAGAATCGCTTGGTTCAATTACGCAGCCTGCTCCAAAAATTAAGCAGGATTTGGAATCCCTTTTCGCAACCAAAATAGACCGGTTCCGTAATGCTTTGAAGAATACTATTGCGACGAAGAAAAAGGTTACTAAAATGGTTGATGGCTGGACGGAGAGGCTTTCTTTTGAAAAATTAATATCATTCGATGTTGATCAAATGTTTGATGTTTTGTCAGAAGAGATGGTCTATGTGCCTAATTTGACAAAAGAAGACGTTGCTGAGATACTCGACGGCTGGGCATATACAGCAGAACAAAAAGAAAATGTGCAGGAACTAATGCCGCAATTTCTTGAAGGCTTAAAAACACACATGTCCACAATAGGCTACAATGTAAGGTATTCATAAGTCAGGTGGCACAAACAAGAACTCAATTGACTTGTTTTTCAAACCCAGAATTAAAGGTGTCCGAGGTGTCCGGTAACTTTTTTTGAAACCAAATTTTATTAACAATTTTTTGAATATAGTTCCTTTACAATTTAATGGATTTTTTTCAGCCGATCAGGCCGTTGCTCTTTTATCTATCGCTTTAAAAATACTATGATCACCGTCATCACAGTAATAACCGCAACACAAACCCCTATCGTCGTTATGAACATCCACATAAAACGCTTATTCTGCCGTGACATCAGATATTTCAGATAACGGTCACTCGTCGCGAAAGTCTTACTCATCTGCATTATGCCATCTCTCTGGCTGATCGTACTCTGATCCAGCTTCGAAAGAGTCTCGTTAAATTTATTAAAATTCTCAACCATCTGCACATCCGTCTCCGCCGCCGCCGAAAGCTGATGGTTAATATCGCTAAGAGCATCGCTCTGCTTAGCTGTTTCTGTCGGGATCTTTTCAACCGCGTCTACGAACTGCTGATTCTTAACCGATGCATTGTTCAAATCCTCAAGCAGCTGTTCTGCTATCTGCTTTTGGTTCTCGACCATCGCAGGAAAGCTCTCAAGCAGTTCGGGCAGTTTTTCCATCCTGTTCATCAACTCTTCCTGCTGGCCTGCCTGCCTGTTCAGGTGCGTATTTATACCTTCGAGCTGATTAACGAGTTTCTCAAAACCAACCTGAAGTTTCTCAATAGATTCAGCCTTACTGTTTCGATCAACCGATTGGACCACAACAGAATTGTTTACCCCTGAAGCGTTATCAGTATCATCGTGAGTTTCCGGACTGATCAAACCCTGCTCATCTATAGGCAGATCACGATCATCCTGACTCAGCAATCGATGAGTCTGCACCCAGTTTTTCATCCTCGAAAAATAATTCTTCAAATCCATTTTCTGCATCCTTAAGAAACTCATTCCTTGTCTCCGATACTGCATTTTTTTGCGCATTTTTTTGCGCATTTTTGCGCATAATCCTATTAAATAGCTTTCTTTTTGTAAATTCAAGTTATTTTTGTTACCATAATTGACGCAATTTACACAAAAATTTCAATTAAGGAACTAAAATGAAGCTCATAACCTACCAAAAAGACAACGCAATTTCATGCGGAATCCTCATTAAAGACCAAATAATCGACATTCCAACCGCCTGGCAGGGCACAAACCCCCCTCACAGCATCAAAGAAATCCTAAAAAAAGGCCAACCCTCCCTTGATAAACTTACCAAACTAATCGATTCAAAAAACCAGCTTATACCTCTGGATTCTGTAAAATTGTTAGCCCCGATCCCCCGTCCGGGCAAAGTTATCGCTCTTGCTGGAAACTATGCGGAACACATAATAGAAGGCGGCCTAAAGTTAGGCATGTCAGATTCTCCACGAGAAACCACAACCCCAAGACCTTTCCTTATGCCCTCAACCGTTATCGCCGCCCCCAACGAACAAATTCCCTGGCCCGTCTTCAGCAAGACTATAGATTATGAAATTGAACTGGCTATAGTGATCGGCAAAAAAGCAAAATGTCTAAACTCAAAAGAGGCACTCGATTGCATTGCCGGCTACACCATCGCAAATGATGTCTCCGCCCGCACTATTACGTTTGATCAGAACCGCGACAAAAGACCCTGGGATGAATTTTACGATTGGCTAAACGGTAAATGGGCCGATGCCTTTCTACCTATGGGCCCATATCTGCTAACCGCTGATGAAGTTGAGGATCCTCAGAACCTTGATATGACATTAACGATTAATGGCGGGATTCGTCAGCAGGCAAATACAAAACAGATGATCTACTCCGTAGCCGACACCGTCTCTTTCGTCAGCCATCTTATGACCCTGGAACCGGGAGATGTTATTGCCACCGGAACTCCCGCCGGAGTAGGCGATGCCACAGGCCTATACCTTGAATCCGGCGACCGAATTGATTGCAACATAGAAAAGCTCGGCACACTTACAAATATGTTAGGCCAAAAACCGCAAAGCTTCTACGAGCCATTAGCATAACTCTTATGCTCTTACAGACTTTTATGGTCCAGGAATCCTTCGAGCTTGCGAGCCCTCACAGGATGCTGCATCTTCCTTATCGCCTTAGCTTCAACCTGCCGAACACGCTCACGCGTCACCTTAAATATCCTGCCCACCTCTTCAAGAGTATAAGTGTAGCCGTCACCGATCCCGTATCGCAGCTTGATAATTTCACGCTCACGATAGGAAAGTGTTTTAAGAACCAAATCTATCCTTTCCTTAAGCATTTCCTGCGTAGCCGATGCCACCGGCGAATCAATATCGTCATCTTCGATAAAGTCACCGAAATAACTGTCTTCGCTTTCGCCTATGGGCCTGTCAAGACTGATCGGATGCTTTGATATCTTCAATACGCGCCGAGTCTCTTCGACACTCATGCTTGCTTTTTCAGCGATCTCTTCAACAGTAGGCTCTCGACCTAACTTTTGAAGTAAAGTTTTACTCGCCGTCCTAAGCCTGCTCATCGTTTCGATCATATGAACCGGAATTCGGATCGTCCGAGCATGGTCTGCGATCGCACGGGTGATCGCCTGGCGAATCCACCATGTAGCGTAAGTGCTGAACTTATAACCTCTGCGGTATTCATACTTATCAACCGCTCGCATCAGACCGGTATTACCTTCCTGAATTATATCGAGAAAGCTCAAACCACGATTTCGATACTTCTTAGCGATAGAGACCACCAGCCGAAGATTCGCACCGGAAAGTGCTCGCTTGTTATCTTCATATCGGGCAAAAACCCTGTCTGTTGTGCGAAGTCTTTTGTCGAGCTGTTTCGGAGTCTCCATCACCAGCTCTTCCAGGCCAGTCAGTTCCTGCTTTACCGTCTCGATATCTTCTTCGGTAATATCTTCATTCACCCCCTGCGAAATCACCTTCTCCAGTTGATGCATCTTCTTGCAAATACCGCGAAGCTTATTCATCATCGGCTGAATCCGACTTGTCCTGAGACTGAGTTCCTCCAGCAGAGTCGCGATCTTACGCCTGTTGCGGTGCATGCACTTCAACGTTTCCTTTTGTTCAGGTGGGGCCTTAACATTCAACAACTTCTTAAATATGTCGCAATTGATTTGCCTGAGTTTAGCCACCGTAACAAGATTCGAAGGAAGACGTTTCTTGATAACCGTGCGAATAAGATTTTCTGCTGTACTTATCTTCATCGTACGATCAAAAGAAAGCTCACCGTCATGAACCTGCTGCAGGATATGTACCGCGTTTTGCGCACAGTAATCACACTCCAGTATTTTTCGGCGAAACGCCATACGCGACAATTCTATCTTCTTAGCCAGTGATATCTCATCGTTCCTGACCAAAAGAGGTATCTCACCCATCTGAGTCAGATACATTCTTATTGGATCATCTACTCGGCGGGCAACTTCCGGACGGACCAATTGCTTTTCAAGAAGCTCGTCGTTTTTAAGGTGCTCATCTTTAACGTCTTCAAGTTTGGCTTCCTCGAAGTCCATATCCTCATGCTTGGCAACGTCTGCCTTATCGATCAGGTTGATGTCCATCTCGTCCAGAGTTGCCAAGAGGCTGTCAAGCCTGGGAGGTGTCACACCCTCGGGCAGTTCGTCATTCATCTGCTCGTAAGTCAGATACCCTTTTTCTTTACCCTTTTCAGTGAGCAAATTTATCTGCTCTTCAGGGTCAACGACATTACCGTCTTTTACTGCAATTGCCGCCTGGCTTGCATCCTCAGATGCCTGCCTGGTCGTATTGTCCGGCCTAGTCGCCTTGATTCTTCTCTTGACCACGATCTATACCCCTTAAATTATCTATTCTTGCCTGTAATATTAAATCATTCCTATGTTATGAGGATTATCTTTGCGAATATTTTTACTCAAACTTTCGAGAAACTGCTTTTGATCTTTTATCGCAGGGCCATTGATGTTCTTTCCCCACCCGCGCAAGCGTTTCATCACTTCCAAAGCTCCTGTCAAACGTAACTGGAAATTACCTTTTTCTTCCCCTGCCTCAGCCAACTCCACAATACATCGGCCAAGTTCGACCGACTCTGTTCTGGCAAGGATCGCTGCCAAATTTGTGTCGGCTCCGCTATCAAGAACCTCAAAGACAAGCTTCGCCGATTGAGCCAGTATAGGCACGTCAAAATCATCAACTTTAATATTCGATTTTACGATACCAAACAGATTTGGTTCGTTCAGCAGCACTTCGAGTATCTCACGCTGAGCCGTCCAGTTAAGTCCGCCGGCCTGGTCAAGACTGCGAACTTGCTGATCCTTAACGTTATAACTGGCGGTCCTGGCCGATCTCGATACGCGTTTATTCAATTCCGAGTTGATCTCTTTGCTGTCGAGACCAATGATCCTCGAAAGCCTGTTCACGATCAAGCCCCTTTCGATAGCCGAAAGATTACCGCCAGCCAGACTCGTCGCGATCGTCTGCAAAAATTCTTCGATAGCCGCCTTTTTGCCGGCCAGACTATCCTGAGCCTCAAAGCTCTCAGCCAGACGAGCCCATTTAAATTCAAATACATCCGTCGCGTTGTGGACCAGCTTTTCAAAGCTCTCCTTACCCGATGCCAGAAGAAAATCACAAGGGTCTTTGCCCTGGGCAATCGAGGCGACTTTTATATCAATACGCTGAGCGAGACAAACATCAAGCGCCCGATTCGCCGCTTCCACACCTGCCACGTCGCTATCAAAAACCAATACCACTTTCTTTGCGTACCTTCTCAATATACGCGCATGGCCCGCCGTAAAGCTCGTCCCTAAAGTCGCAACCACATTTTTGCACCCGAACTGATGCGCCATAATAACATCGGTATAACCTTCCACAACAACCGCTACTTCCGTCGAGACGATCTCGTGCCTGCTCTGCTCAAGACCATACACACAGTTACTCTTATCGAACAAAACCGTCGCCGGCGAATTTATATACTTGGCCCCCGACCCATCAAGCGTACGTCCGCCGAATCCTATTACCCTGCCGGTCACATCGGTAATAGTAAACATCAGCCGATTTTCAAATTTATCCCTAAACCCGGAGGCTAACCCCGCATCCGAGAGCAGCTTCTTGTCGATCTTATTGCCAGCCGTACTGATAAGATCATTACCAGAAACCGCAAGCCCGATTCGCCATTGCTTCATACTCTCAGCATTTATTTCTCTTTCTGTCAGATAGTCCCTGCCAACCTCGCCTTTTTGTTCGTCGGCCAGATTCTTTTGAAAATATTTCGCCGCCCACTCATTGACCCTGGCCAGCATATTCGGATCAACATCCGAAACATTCTTTTTACTTTGTGCTCTCGCCCTTTTTTCCAGCTTGATACCCGCACGGTCAGCCAGCCTCTCTACCGCCTGGGGAAATGTCAAATTCTCACGCAGTTGAATAAATTTGAAAACGTCACCACCTGCCCCGCACGCGAAACACTTGAATATCTGCTTGACATTACTGACGTACATACTCGGACGATTGTCCTGATGAAATGGACACAACCCCACCATCTCTTTGCCCTTCTTCGACAGGCTCACATGCTCAGCTATCACATCCGCAATATCCGTAGCCTGCTGAACGCGAAACACTTCCGAATTATCAAACATCCCTGCCATAGTACGAATCAAATAGTCCTTTGAATTATAGGCATAGAATACTACGCCCCGAGTATTGTATAAATTTAGTCAAAGCAAAAGGCCAAACCCCACGCCTTCAGACAAACAAGGTATGACTACTTAAAGTATAGCCCAATTTTCAAAAAAGTCAAGTCAACCCCCAAAACAGCCTTTTTAATGCTGCTAAACCCTACATCACACTACTTTGGACACCTGGCCGAATAGGACTCAAAAAGCGCCGGCATGACGAGTCAGTTCCGGATTACCAGCCGCATGGATCAGCTCCGCTTCGGTCGAACCCTTCGGCTCAGACGAAGCCTCAATTGGCTTACTATCCATAAGAACACCTCCCATAAAATTGGGATTAGTAGAAATAAGGTTCGACCTCGATGAAGTTCACCATTAACTCCTGATCGCCTTGGCCGGCCTTATCGCTGATCGTAATCTGAGCCTGCTCACTTCTCGCTTTAAAAACCTGGTAATGATAGTTGAAATATTTATATCTTTTGGCCTGACGTTCTTCGTTGCTGAGCCAATGCCTGCCCCACCTGTTGCTGAACTGATGCACGAAACTGCGATCGGCTACTGGCTCAACCCCATCAATTTTCAAACTTGCCTTGTGCCATTTCTGTGTGGTGAAATTCAACAGGTCGCTCGTGATCATCTTAACCGAATAATAGCGTCCCGGCTCAAGATTGCGAATTCTTTGCGTAACCTTATTAGCACCAGCCGGACTGCGTTTCATCCAAAGATAATTATCCCCATTTATAAATTTGGCATAGCGACCCTGCAGATATCCCAATCCCTTCTTCGTCTTTGCTGCTATACTGCCCGGTTCTGCCTCTTCTATCTCCCAGCCGGTAAGACCATCATCAAAATCGGGGTTGTCAATATGACCGAGAATATACGGGTCATTTGAAAAACGCTCCTTTTTACCTTCGATGCAATAGTGTCGGCAAAGCTTGAAATAGAACCGAAGATATTCCTCGTCGGCATACTTCGAGAGATAGGGAAAGATTCCATAAGTCCCCATCAAATTCGGATCGTTGGCAATGGTCCACATCTGCATATCCAAATGAGTTTTGTTACTGACTGACGGATCGGTATTAAATGTGCCCTCAGGCAGTGTCATCAACCCAAGAGCAAAAATGACTTGTCTGTTCGCTCCGGGAACAACTTCAGAAAGACCATCCACATAACCTGCCAGAGATTTGCGGATATATTCCCAGTCCTCTTGTTCGGTGGGCTGCTCTCTAAGGTACTGTTCTGTTGCGAACATATTTCCCAACTCAACCGATTTTCTGATAAGAGGAATAAAGCCTTTATAACCACCCGCACAATATGGATAAAACGCTTTGCCCTCAAATCGCTTATCCTTAGCAAACATCTCCATCGCTTTGAACCATTTCGGATAATTTTTCATTTTGGGCCTGGATTCATTGTAGAATTCATCTACAATAATCCCGTCCATATCCGGATTCGCCATGCCGGGACGGCTGCTCCAGTAATCGAACGCCTCCTGCGCTGTCATATTAGGATCATGCAACCCCGGTATCTCACACTCGGTCAGCCATCTGCGACCCTTCGCCTTCCACTGCTTTAATGGCTTTATATTATAGTAGTGAAAAGCAAATCGATCCTCCACAGGCTTAGGGTGTATTTCATTGCCAATAATAGTGGTGGTATTCGCCAGTATCCCATTCTCTTCGAGCCATTCCCATGTATACTTTGGAAACTCACCTATCAAAGGCTGCGACTCGAAATTCGAGTAAAAAAGTTCCGGGATCGCCCGCACGATCAATTTTCGCAGCCGTGACTTTCCAAAGCTCTGCACCTTAATATCATATTGTCCCGCAGGCAAATAATGCATCGCTTCCTGAACTGCCGCCTGGCCGGCCCGATGAATGTTAAAGACCGAATGAGACGGCGCCGAAGGTACGGAAACAACAACGTCACCATCTTGAACATCAGCGGTACTGGAAACAAAAACCCACCCGTCACGAGGATTGGTAAAAGCGTAAAGTTCCTTATCGCCGGAAACATTCAAGAGTTCGGAAACAAGGTTATTCAAAACCTTAACTTTTGCCGGCTTTCTCATAGCCGCACTACTACTGTTAAGCAATACCGCCAAGACAAATAAAATTGTGACTATTCGTTTCATTTTTAATTCTCCTTTCTAAAGCCAACACATATTTTAGCTTTCTACTGACTCGTGTTTTGTCTTTCGATTGGCCAGCAACATTATTACAAACAAGAATATACTACTTCCGGTCAAAACCGGAAAGAAAAATTCCCATCCTAAATACTTTATGATATACGAACTGACCCAGGGCCCGACTGCCGCTCCTAATGCCCCTGCCCCGATAACGCTGGCCGTAAACCGCGACGATTTGCGGAAATGCTGAGCGATACAGACTATTACCGGCCAGACAGGCCCGGCAGCAACACCAGCTAAAAAAACCGCAAATGTCGCCCAGGCAGAACTCAACTGAAAGCTCAATACAAAATTCCCGACTACCATCCCTGCGATACCTGTTATAGCGGCCGGCCACAGTGTAAGCTTGCTCGGAACTAACAGCATTAATCCCCTGCCCAGTCCGACACCAAGCCAATACATACCGAGCCGCCACGCTGCCGAATCCCTGGTCAATTCAAGATGCTTTTCAAAATAAGCCGTCACCCACGCAACTATCGAACACTCAACAACCACATAAACAAATAAACAACCTGCCAACATCAAAAACACTTTGTCTTTGTGCAGCGATATCTTCAATTCCGATTTGGCCGACTCAACATCATGCCCCGAAGCTGACAACTTGCCCCTGGTAAAGTAGGTGAAGAACAACCCGACCAGGATGATAAATCCGCCGAACAAAAGGAATATGACATTCCAGGACACCGACAACTTTAACAATACAGATACCATATAAGGTGCCGACACCGCACCGGCACAAAAAAACACCTGGCAAATGTTAAGCATTTTACTCGAATCACTTCTGCCGAACTTTGTGACCATGATCGAGCCAAAACCGTCGACCAAACCTCCCGCAGCACCCAGCGGTATCACCCACAACGCAAACCACCAGATACCTGGCAGCAAACCACCGATTGCCACCATGGCCCCTGTTCCAAAGATACCTATAAAAACCAGACTGCGATCCGAAAGCCCAAAATATTCCGCCGCCTTACCCCCAAACCAGCAGGCTATCGCAAAACACAAAAACTGCAGCATAAAGATATACCCGAAGTTCACATAATCGGTGCCGATTGTCTCCGCTATCGTCGTCGCCAGGGGCGGTATCGTATTACCCGAAACCGCAAACGCCGTCAGCGTCAAAAGCACCGCAACCAATGCCAGCTTGGAATTTTCTTTACTTGCCATAGGACCAAACCTCAAAAAAACCCCCAGGTTATAGGCCCAGGGGTCGAATACTTCTGTCTATAAACTCGGGGGCCTTAACCCAACTCCACCGCCTGACCACTCTTAGCCGACTCATAACAAGCCGCAAGAACTTTCTGACTGACCAGACCAAGCTCAGCACTGTTAGAAGGCTTTCGCCCGTCAATTGCTAACTTATCTGACATTTCGATTTCCTTTTATCTCTGTTAAAAATTTAGTTCTAAAAAACATCCTCTTACATACACCACAGATTACGGCACATAGTAAGTTGTAGTTTCCTCATGGTCAAGAATTATGCCATTGACTATCGGGCCAAGTTCTACGCGGAGTTTGTGACCCCCGCTTCCGGGCTTCCACCCTGCTTTAACACGCAGCTGATTTTCCAGTATATTGTTGCCAGCCGGCACCTTAGGAACCATTACCGATTCCAGCAGTTCACCGTCAGCGTAGAAATTTACTGCCACAGCCCCGGAATCCATTGCCCCGATATTGTTAACCGCCGCCGTAACCTGGTAACTGCCGTCATCCTGCTTGTTAACCCAAAGATTACCAGGCCTAACAGTAACTACCGGCATAAGGAAATAATCATGCACCACCCTGTCAACAAACTGATCGTTTGCCACATTACCTGTACTGTGATAGAAACCAATCCCCCTCATTTCAGGCCACCTGCGACGAAGATGACGAACTATCGACTCCATTTTCCCACGATCAAACGTACCGGCCGCATCAGGATAATCTTCAGCATTATGATTAGTCAAATCCACCGAAGCGATTACCTGTGTACCCTTACCGGTAGGCCCTAACAGATCCACCTGCCACGCGGGAACCATCTTAATATCATATTGGTTGTAAATATTCTCATTGCTTATTTTCTTTGGGCACCAGTAAAACGCGTAATTCTCCAGGATCACCAGATCGCAACTGCCCCGATATGCCGCCATCTGCTCGGGATATGTTGCCCCGCAGTGCCAAACAGCCATATACTTATCCGGATTCTTCTCACGGAAAAGCTTCATGCCGTCGGCAAACGTGTCAAATTTAACAAACATATCCGGCGTAGGATAACCGCCGCACTCATCGACAAAAACCCCGGGAAATTCATCTAAATCTTTGCTAAGCATTTTGCTTACTTTTTTCGCATCCCACTTACCTGTCAAATTTGTACCAAGTTTAAAAGCAAGAGACTTAACACCTCTTTCACTCCAGCGTTCAACGTTTTCTCTTTCTGAACTCATCCAGATCGTAGGCCACCGAAGATACTTTGCCGAAGTATACCATGGAAAATGAGGCTGACGACCGTCAACAACCACCGGCAGCTCAATAGTACCAGCGTTATTGCCCTCATCGTTCTCAGCGATTTCATTATTCGGATCAACCGTCGCAGTGATAAAGTATTGACCGTTACCCAAAGTCTTCCAGTCAATAGAACCAGTCGCCGTATTGCCCCCCTTATCAAGCTCAAGCACTATCAATTCATTGATAACCTCACCGCCAGGCGCAGCGATACCGACATTAGCTTTAATATCACCATTAACCTTACCCTCGATCACCGCCCGAACAGTAATTTTAACACTGCTGTTCTCAGCCGGGAACAAGGGATCAGTAAACAACCCGCCGGTACTGTAATGCTCGGTACTAATACTAACATCAGCCCCGTAAGCACTGCCTATAAGCACAAGCACCGCAATAATCCCAATAACACGTTTCATAATTCCAATCCTTTCAATAAGAATCAATTAAGGCACGTAGTAATTATTCGCTTGCTTATAATCAAGTATCATACTACCCGCAGCCGGACCAAGCTCGACGGTCAGATCGTGCCCACCGCTTCCAGGCATCCACTTTGCTTCAACGCGAACCTGATTCTCCAGAATATTATTACCAGCCGGCACTTTAGAAAGCATAGTTGATTTCAGCAACTTACCATCAACATAAAATTTCACAGCTACTGCCCCCGAATCCATCGCGCCAATATTACTAACCGCTGCTGTAATCACATAACTGCCGTCATCCTGCTTATTAACCCAAAGATTACCAGGCCTAACAGTAACTACCGGCATAAGGAAATAATCATGCACCACCCTGTCAACAAACTGATCGTTTGCCACATTACCTGTACTGTGATAGAAACCAATCCCCCTCATTTCAGGCCACTTACGACGAAGATGACGAACAACTTCCTCAAACTTCCCGCGGTTAAACGCTTTCTCTGACCCCTTGTGATGGGTACTGGTCAAATCCACAGAAGTAATTACCTGCGTACCCTTACCCGTAGGCCCTAACAGATCCGCCTGCCACGCCGGAAGCATTTTGGTGTCTAATCCGGTGTAATAATTCTCATGCCCCAACGACTTCGGGCCCCAGTAAAATACATAAGATTCCAGCACCACCAGATCACAAGCACCCCTATACATCGCCATCTGCTCTGGATACGTCGAACCACAGTGCCATATATACAAAAACTTATCCGGCATCCTCTTTTTAATAAGCTTCAAGCCGTCAGTATACTTCTTAAATTTATCCCACGTCGCTTCTGTAGCGTAACCACCGCACTCATCGGCTCCGAAACCGGGATATCCATCAAGAATTGCGCCAAGTTTTTCGCTAACCACATTGGCGTCCCATTCACCTCCCAAATTCGTACCATAGGTCCATCGAAGAGCCTTAACGCCTCTTTCGCCCCAGCGTTCAACGCCTTTTTTATTAGAATTAGTCCAGATCGTCGCCCATCGCAGATGCGGTACCGAACCATACCACGGAAAATGAGGCTGGCGCCCGTCAACTACCACCGGCAGCTCAATAGTACCTGCGTTATTCTTTTCATCACTCTCAGCGATATCATTATTAGGATCAACCGTCGCAGTAATAAAGTACTGACCATTGCCTAAAGTCTTCCAATCGATCGAACCTGTCGCCGTATTCTTCCCCTCATCAAGTTCAAGCACTATCAATTCATTGATAACCTCACCCCCAGGCGCAGCGATACCGACATTAGCCTTAATATCACTATTAACCTTACCCTCGATCACCGCCCGAACAGTAATTTTAACACTGCTGTTCTCTGCCGGAAACAATGGATTCGTAAACAATCCGCCTGTGCTGTACAATTCAGTATCAAGACTAAGATCAGCCCCATAAATACTGCCGCCAACAAGCAAAAGCACTCCAACAATTCCCAAAACTCTTCTCAAATTCAACATACCATGCTCCTTTCAAAAAAAATGATTCAAGCAACTATCTTTTAAAGCTGCTTACCTTAATATTATCCACGTATCCAGCCAGAATATCCCCCGGCTTCGATGCCCCGACAAGCCTCATCGACTTCTGCTTTGCATCCCATTGAATCTCGCTGCCCTGTCCGCTGCTAACACCAAACCGTACACTATCAAACGTCGCGGCACCATAAGTAGGCACCTCGCCGGTATCCCACAGCTTGCCCCCCCCTTCATCAAGGATCGCTAACCGCACATACCCAGCCGGTTCATAACGGACTTTCATCTGGTACACTTTATCCGCCTCAATAACCAACGCGACACGTTCAACTGCCGAAAGAGGACTCTTTTCCGTTATATCGATTGAGACCGTGCAGTATATTTCCGAGTTCTTCCCACTTCGATTAAACTGTAGATTCAAAAGCGAAGAGCCCTCTTTTTCACTCATCCCGATTTCGATAGCGCCTGCGGTATTACCATCCAGCACGCGAACCTCGAATTGCATCTCACAGGCTTGTAATTCTATCTGCTTGATCGAATAAAACCCGCCCGAAATATTCCCTTCATAGCCTTCCTTGCCGGACTTGTCGTATTCTATTTCCAGTTTGCCCTTGCTGTTAAATTTTTCTTCCACAGAAGCGATCATCTTCCCCTCTGCGGGCCATTTAGCTGTAGCGTTAGGCCTGAACTCAGCAGGTTCCTTATCCCACAACAACGGCGGACCAAGAACCAAACACCCATTCACATACTCAGTAACAACCTGCGGATCCTTACCCGATAATTCCACTGAATAACTCTCATCAACCGCAAGGGCAGGAACCTTGATCTTTTGGGAAACCATCGATCCATCATCTCTGCGGAACTTAACCTGCATTAACGGTGCATCCATACCACCGATATTCTTGACAACTAACCGCCCCGATTCACTCGCCTCACACCGCAATACCGGGCCAATATAATACTGTTCGATCAATTTGTTATATACTTTCGTCATTGTCAAATAGCTGCCGCCGTAGAATGCGATTCCAGGCATCTCAGGATAAGTATATCGTGTAAAATGGATCTGCCTACGAACCTCCTGAGGGGTAGTTGCGCCATAAGGAGTAATATAAAGCGAAACCAGCGCCTTGTCAGCCATACCGTATTTGACAGTCGAGTCATAACGGCTGGTAATTCGGCTATAACCTCTGCTTGCGTTTCTTTCGGGACACTCCATCAGCACCCGGTCAGCACCCTCTCTCAACCCTTGACCCATCTTTTCACTCACTACCTTGACTACGTAAGCGGCTATATATAAATTCGGCTCTGCCTCATTGGTCCAGATAACCCCCTGACAAAGATGCTCGTCGGATATATCACCAAGCCCACCGATCTCGTCAATGACTATTCCGGGGTATCCTCTTTTATATGCCTCGGTCCAGACGTCGACAAGATCTTCTTTGCTCTGAAGATTATCCGCGTGGTTATAACATCGACCACCCTTCCAGTGCTGAGCGAGGACACCTCTGTCGGTCCAGTATTCAGCTTCCGAACGGTCCCTGCCTACCATACCCTCCGTTAAATATTTTGACAAAGGCGACATGCCCCAGGAATGAAAGTGCAATTGCCTTTTGACCACTGTAACCGTTTGAGTTGCTCCGCGAGAATAGCTTCGCCAGCCCTCACCAGGATCAAACTGTACCATCAAAACATACTCACCGGTTTCTTGCGGAACCCAATTCTGCCGAACAACTATTTCTTTACCGCCAGGCGTTAATTTCACCTGATGAACAGGCCCGATCTGTTCCCCTGCTTTTGTATAGTTGTGAAAGCTCACTGTTGCCTCACGGGCGACACTGCCGCTGTAACCGATCCGGGCGACAAGAACCTGCTCGGCACCAACCACAGGCAGAACATTAGAAACCCCAAACCGCAAATCTACCTCTGCCCAACTCGTCGCCGAAACAGCAGTCACCAAAAATACGCAAAAAACAAACCGCGGCAAACGCCTCATGAGCTGGTTCCTCCTAATATGACGGTTAAAATTCAGTTCCTCAAAATAACTTATTATATGCCCACCATAGCCGGTGTCAATGTGAAAACGCTCAAACTTAGGGGTTGTGAGCAAGTTTATTTAGAGCATTTTAATGTTTTCTGTTCGCATTTAGGCCGTCGTGAGGACAAGGCTGGCAAGGAAGAAAACGCAACTCTACTTATTGTAGGGTGAGTATTTCTGATGCCGACAGCCGAAGCCGCAACAGGCATAAAGCGAACACGAAAAATTAAACTGCTCTAGTGGTGTGCTATGCGGTCTTTTTTTGTGATTTCCAGCATTTTCCCCATTGGCCAGTGTAATAGATGCTTGCAAAGGCCATTATTGATTCAGCATTATCACCGTCCCATCGCATGCCAAGGCCTTTGAGCCGTCGTATCAGGCTGCCGTAAAAAGACTCTGTTGGACAGGAACCACAATCATATCCCTTTGTCCTGAAAGCCGGATAATCTGTCATCTCAACACAAGTTGCCACATATTTTTGAAGCAATTTTATGGCTTGGAGTTAGGTACAAACCGATAACATAGGTTACAGATTATGCTAAGGACATAGGTAACACATTTCAATGGTATAACCACTTATACTACGGTATTTCGAGCGGATCAAGCCCCTCGAGCCTGTCTTCGTAGATTTTGTAGGGGTATTTTTCCAGAAGCTGATTTTGAAGTTCGAGTATCGCCCGATCGACCTGCACTGACTGGAGTTTCATCTGGATACTATTTTTCATATCATCGGAATATTCTTTTATTTCGCCGGGCGTCTTTTCGTATATCTTTACAACTCGCCACTTCAGCCCTTCGTAGCTGGTACCTTTTACAGGTCCGACTATACTACCCGGCTCACCCACCCATAATTGATCGAAGAAAAACCCTTCACGAACCGGTGAAATTATCTGAGGCTCTTTTTGTCGCATGATACCCATAACGTCATATTTATCTTTCACCTGTGCGAAATCTTTTCCGCTATCGAGTTGGGCTCTCGCCTGTTGAGCGGATTTTAGATCGTTGCACCATATCTGATCAACTTTAAGCGTCGCGGGTGTGCCGAAATATTCCTTATGAGCATTGAAGTAGGCAAGCAACTGCTCTTTGTCTTCTGTATTCTTGACACTGGAATATGCCCGGCTTCTTATCTTGCCGGTCAACATGGTATCTTCTCGCTCTTTTACTTTCTTAACAAAACCTTCATTTTTATCGAAACCTCGCGCGATAGCCTCATGGACGAAAATCTCCGTCTTCAAAAGTCGATCCAGCAATTGTTCTATGCCTTTACTACCCTTCAAAAATGTTGCTCTTCCAGGAGGTGCGATTTCGCACAAACCATAAAGCCAGTCTTTTATGGTTATCTGCTCACCGTCAAATTCCGCTAACACAGTTGCCCTTTCCTCAGCAGTCAATGCGTCTCGTACCTGTTTGGATATAACCCACTGGGTCCTCGCGTTTTTTCGTGGAAGCTTCAGCAGTCTGTTATGTGTCAGCCCTGCCTTTTGGAAATTATCGCGAAGCTTTTCAACTTTATATTTCTTGTATAATTGTTCATAAAATTCTCCTCTCAGCTTATTAGCCTGCTCCTGGGCAAGCTTAGCCCGAGCATTTTCACGGGTAAGCTTGGCATCAGTCTTCATGAGAGCTTCTATCCGGGCATCGCTCACATGGATCTTACTTTTCAGGTGCGATGTGAGCAATGAGCCGACCAATTTCTTATCTTTGAATCTTTTGATCGATTGATAAGTTATCTCGTCTTCCAGCAACCCCTGAGAACGTCCTTTAGTTGCCATAGCTTTTTCAGCTAACAACTCCAGCAAAATTTCTCTCGCCTGCCTTGGCCTGCTTCCACGCCCGTCAATATAAAGGTCATCACGGAGCCTGCGCCGCCCCGTTTGCTTTACCTGTTCGGTTGTTATGACGTACTCACCAATTTCGCCTACGATTATTTCAGCGGCAACCGCCTTGACAGGTTCAGCCTTAACCGGCTGGCTCGGTTTCGAAGATTCGACCGGCAACTGCTCCTCCTGGGCACAGCCGCCAAAAAACCAGATTAACAAAAACGCTGCAAACCATATTGTTCCTTTGTAACCTGACTTCATAATATATACTCCTATTAAATTTTCATTTTGTTCAGCCCAGTTCAATTACCTCGGCGTTCATATTTTTGGTTTCCAATATTACTATCGTTGATCGTCCTGTGACCCAGTCGGTGGTTTCGCCGGGATTTATTACCAGTGTTTGTCCGACTTTACTTGTCAATTGATTATGCGTATGCCCGTAAACGATCAGGTCGAAGTTGCCGCTTTGTGCCAGGGCGTCGAGTGTTGCCGGGATGTGCGTCATGAAAATCTCTTTCCCGTCGATCTGGCCGGTATAGCTCTGCGGATGAACCTCGCCGCCGAAACTTTCTATTGTTTCTTTGAGCATAACCTTTTCGCCGTCGCAATTCCCGAATACCGCGATAAATTTAGCATTTTTAACCGCCGCAAAAGCATTAGCGGTAAAAGGCGAGACCATATCCCCCGCGTGAAGAACATACTCGATCCTTTGCTCGTTAAAAACCTCTATCGCTTTGAGAACATTCGCGTGATGGTCGTGTGTATCGCTTATTATTCCAATTTTCATTTGCAATCCATAACTTTATCGAAAATCCCCCCAACAGGTGCAGGGGCTAAACTGTATTATGAGTATAAAAATACAGGCTCAATAGTCAAGAAAATAGTAAATCTTCAGTAAATGTTTCATTTACCTGCCCTGCCAACTTTGTTATCATTCAGCATTATGGCAGTTTTACTTTACATGATCGCTGGGCCATTGCTGCTTGTTTCGGTAGTGGCCAATTTATATGTCAAGCTGAACATGCGTCCCGGCGACGACAGCGATGTTGACGACTATTACCACGAATTCGAGGATCAGCACCCAGCCTACGCCAAATACCAGAAATGGTCGAAGATCACTTTCACCTCCATCGTTGCCGCGGTGCTAATGCTGTTTACAGCAACCCTGATCCGCGGACTGTAAGTCGTGTCTCATATAAAAAAATAAATTTTTCGCGCACATTTTAACCTTCGAATTACACATTATAATAGAAACTGATATCAGTAATTATGGATTGGCAGGCAAACAACGTGACCTTGAAAACGCAGGGACAATTGGTCGAAGCTGCACAAAACGGCGATTTGGAAAGTTTCGGCTGTTTATACGAAAAATATTACGCCCCGATGACAGCTTTGGCATACTCGGTATTGCGTGATAGACACTTAGCTGAAGATGCCGCTCAGCAGAGCTTCGTAATCGCCTGCGATAACTTAGCCAAATTGAAAAGTAAAGATAAGTTCGCACCCTGGCTCGCGGCTATTTGCAGAAATACCGCAAGACAAATGAACAGGACAAGAGCAAAAACAACTGCCCTGTATGATGAACAGACAGCCGACAAACAAAACACCAATGGCGAAGCGATCCGCCAGGCTGTTTGGCAACTGCGACCCTTCGACAGGGAGCCGATAGTACTGCGTTACTATGACAACATGACATACGACAGAATCGCAGAGCTATTAGGCATTTCCAAACAAGCAGTGCACGGCAGACTGACCAGGGCAAAGCGAAAGATCAAAAAAAAGTTAAAACAAAACGGTTTCAGGAGTTACGATCATGAATAAAAACAATAATTCACTCGACGACGCTTTGACAAAAGCGATAGGTTCAGAATCTATCCAGCCGGATTTCAATAAATGGCAGCAAGAGAACCCCCAAGCCGTAAACAAACTAACCTCGTGGGCTGAGTCCAAACACCCGCCAATAATAAGGACAAAAATAATGAAAAGCAAAATAACAAAATTAGCCACCGCCGCAGCAATAATCCTCGCGGTAGTACTTTCAGTTACAGTTTTAGATAAGACCACAGCCCCGGTATGGGCGATTGAAGAAACGATTGAAATACTCGAAGATTTTAATGCCATTCACTTTTTGGGAACAACTCTGGACAAGGATAACCGGGAGGTCGGACTTGAAGGGTGGGCTAGGGCCAATGAAGAACAAACTGCCTCAAATCATCTTAGGCTCGAAACAGCAACCGGCCAAATCGTCGTCGTCGTTGAGACTACAAGCTACAGATACGATCCGAACACTAATGTTGTACATATTACGGAAGGTTATGTCGCAGCAATCAAACCCTGGATAGGAGCTGAATTTCTCGAATCATTAAATGGGTTTGTTTTAGATTGGGAAGAAACTTACGGCAAAGACCCAGCAACAAACAGGGATAGAGTTTTTGTCACATGCAGTCATCCGGCAGCACCGGGGCCAAGGTCATGGTGGTTTGAGTTCGATATTGAATCCAAACTGCTCGTAAGTTTCAAACAATGGGAAAATATGACAAGAGAAGGTACGCCCAATTTCAATATAAAATCAATTACTTTTTTTGAAGATTTGCCGGACGAGTTGTTTGATTTCGAGATTCCGGAAGGAGCAGAAATTGTTGACGCTACTTCCGAACGAATAAATAAACTGCTGGAACAAAACGCTGGAATGCTGGTCGAAAACATGACTGAAGAGCAAGCCTGTAAGGAGATTGCAAGGCGTTACTGGCAGGCGGTAATCGACCAGAATTGGCAAGCAGTTGCGATGTTACGTCCAATTGCTACAGCGGAAGATTGGAAAAATAAATATAGCAGCAGCATTTTTGAAGAAATTATTGAAATTGGAGAACCTTACCATGAAGATGGATGCAAATTGGGGAAAATTGTATCATGTACCATAAGATTTGATAACAACGTCACCAGAACAGTTAATATGATTATCTTATTCAAAGAGGTCGAAAGCCAAAAATCATGTATAATAGCTGGTACATGGGGCAAAGATATTAACGCAAAATGATTATACACCTCGAATCGTAAGCTAAAAGCCAACATAAGGCCGGGCAGTTTTTTTGCTCGGCCTTTTTTATGCGCATAGGGTGATTTTTAGAGAATTAAAACCCTCATAATAAACCTGGACCCTAACTAAAGCCTACCGGTTTTTTGGTCGATAAAACGCTTATTAAGGCAGAATATTGGCTTCGGAGCGAACATTAATTGTGGTTCGGGCATATTATAAGCAGGCAATTTGACTTTTGGCTTGTTTGAGGTATAATGTATGTATGGGTGGCGAGTTTTCTAAGCCGGATTAGAGATTGTCGACATTGAAATTTTAAGACTTATTGAGGTAAAAGATGTTTGAGAGATTTACAGACCGCGCGCGTAAGGTGATGGCACTTGCCAATCAGGAAGCACAGCGTTTTAATCACGAGTTTATCGGAACCGAGCACATCCTGCTCGGCCTGGTAAAAGAGGGCAGCGGTGTAGGTGCGACCGTCCTCAAGAATCTCGATGTCGATATAAAGAAGCTCCGCATCGAAGTCGAAAAGCTCGTACCCAACGGCCCCGACATGGTCACTATGGGAAAACTCCCCCAGACCCCCAAGGCTAAAAAGGTCATCGAATACGCAATCGAAGAGGCCCGCGCACTCAACCATAACTACGTCGGCACAGAGCACATTCTGCTCGGCCTGTTGCGCGAAGCGGACGGGATAGCCGCCCAGGTGCTTATGAGTATCGGACTAAAACTCGAAGATGTTCGCCAGGAAGTCTTGAATCTTCTCGGCGCCGGCATCGATGAGCCGGTCGCCGGTATGGGGCCAATGAAGATGGGCCCGGCTGTCGCAGGCAAAGCAAAGCCAAAGAGCAAAACACCGGCTCTGGACAGTTTCGGCAGAGACCTTACTCAACTGGCCATCGATGACGAGCTGGATCCGGTTATCGGAAGGCAAAAAGAAATTGAAAGATTAGTGCAGATACTCTGCAGACGAACAAAAAACAATCCCGTTTTGATGGGTGAAGCCGGTGTAGGAAAAACCGCTATCGTCGAAGGCCTAAGCCAGCAGATAATCAATAAGCAGGTCCCCGAAATTCTCAGGGGCAAAAGGATCGTCGTACTCGACCTGGCGATGATGGTCGCAGGAACAAAATATCGCGGCCAATTCGAGGAACGAATAAAGGCCGTAATTAACGAAGTCAGAAGGGCAAAGAACGTTATTCTTTTCATCGACGAACTTCATACTCTCGTCGGTGCAGGCGGTGCCGAAGGCGCGATCGACGCGGCAAACGTTTTAAAGCCTGCCCTTGCCAGGGGTGAGGTCCAGTGTATCGGAGCTACAACTCTCGATGAGTACAGAAAGCACATCGAAAAGGACTCTGCCCTTGAAAGACGTTTCCAGACGATCATTGTCGAGCCTCCTTCAAAGGAAGAGACCCAGGACATACTTCGAGGCCTTCAGGACCGCTATGAGTCTCACCACAAGGTCCACTTTACCGACGAAGCCCTTTACCAGGCCGTGGAACTTTCGACCCGTTATATTCCAGGCAGATGCCTGCCCGATAAAGCCATCGACGTTATCGACGAAGCCGGCGCAAGAGTGCGTCTAAAGAACATGACACTTCCGCCGGATCTGACCGAAATGGAAGAGCAGATCGAAAAGCTGCAGGGCGAAAAGGATCAGGCAGTCAAAAACGCCGATTACGAACAAGCCGCCTCACTGAGAGATAAGGCTCAGCAGCTTCTCGATAAGAAAACACAAATGCACAAAAAATGGTACGAAGAAAACAAGCAGGCTACAGGAATCGTCGACGAGGAGATCATCGCGGAAGTCGTCTCCAGTATAACAGGCGTACCGTTAACCAGGCTCGAGAAGAAGGAAACGCAACGACTTCTCGAACTCGAAGCTGAACTCCATAAGAGAGTGGTCTCACAGGATGACGCTCTCACCGCGGTCGCCAAAGCGGTGCGAAGGAGCAGAAGCGGCATGAAGGATCCGAACAGGCCTATGGGCTCCTTTATACTCCTCGGGCCAAGTGGTGTCGGCAAGACCCTTTTGGCAAAAGCATTGGCAGAGTTCATGTTCGGCGATGAGAGTTCACTGGTTCAGCTCGATATGAGTGAGTTCATGGAAAAACACAACGTCAGCAGGTTGATCGGTGCTCCTCCGGGATACGTCGGATATGAAGAAGGCGGACAGTTGACCGAGAGAATAAGGCGAAGGCCGTATGCTGTGCTGCTGCTCGATGAAATTGAAAAGGCCCATCCCGATGTCTATAATATGATGCTCCAGATCATGGACGAGGGACGACTGACTGATAGTTTCGGAAGAAACATCGATTTCAAAAATGTCATAATCCTTATGACCAGTAATATCGGTGCCGACTTGATCAAAAATCAATCCGGTTTCGGGTTCGGTAAGAAAACGCCCGAGGCTAATTACGAAAAGATGAAAGAAATGCTCCACAAAGAAGTAGAGCATCATTTCAGACCTGAGTTTCTAAACCGTCTCGATGACACTATCGTATTCAGAGCTCTGACAAGAGAGGACCTCCAAACCATCGTTGAATACGAGCTTGCAAAGGTCTTCAAACGCCTTTCCGAGCATGGCCTGGAACTTGAACTTGACGACGCCGCGAAAGAATTCCTTATTGATAAGGGGTATAATCCGGAATTCGGGGCAAGGCCATTGAGAAGGGCGATCGAGCACTACATAGAGGATCCGCTTTCCGAAGCAATGCTCCGAGGCGAATTCAAAAACAAGGACCTTATCAAGGTTAGTGTACTTAACGAAGAACACTTAAAGCTCGAAGGTTTCGAGTCACCAGATAAAAAAACAAAGAAAAAAGAAACTGAAGAAAAAATCCACAAAACTTAAGACTACAGTATAACTTAGAAGTGTAAATACAAGTTCGCCTGCAGTCATTGGTTTAGATTTTGGTCATTCGAGTTTCGAGTTTGTTTTTGATCACGGAATTTGAAGCTCTTTTTCTAACTCGCTTTGCTGCTTGTCCAAAAGGCTCTGGAACTCACTTTTGTCTATCCACTGAACCTGACCATCGAGAGTTATAAAAATCGCTCCTGCTCCGGTCAATAATGAGTTATAGCCTTTCGGTACATAAGCCACTATCGCTTTGTCATCAGCCTCAAAGCCTATCCACCTTGCCCGGTAATGCAGTTCACCGAGACGGGCGTACCCTGGAAGCGTTTTCCTTATTTCGTTGAGGTAATTTTGTGGCGGTATAGTTCCGTGCTCTTTACGATAGCTAAGGATCTTTTGACCAAGATCCTCCATCGCACGCATCGCCTCCGAGCGATTCACGACATTCCTAAACTCGGTCATACCTACAACGAAAAAAATCGTAACCAGCACAACAACTGCTGCTTTAAATATCACACGTTTTTGAAACTTGTTCATTGCGATATCCTTACTCTGCCGTCGCAAACCTTTATTTTCCCCTGCTCGAAAAGTCGTATCGCATCGGGATACGCGATACACTCCTGCTCAAAGACGCGATCTGCAAGTGCATCAGAAGTATCACCATCTTTAACCTCACAGCAACGCTGAACAATTATTGGCCCTTCGTCATATTCGTTTGTGCAGAAATGAACCGTACACCCGCTGACTTTGCAGCCGAACTTTATTACTGACTCATGAACATGATGTCCCCACATCCCCTGGCCTCCAAAACTCGGCAGCAACGCGGGGTGAATATTCATTACCCGATCGATATAGTTTTCGGGTATTTTCCACAGACACAACCAGCCGGCCTGGATCACAAGGTCGACCTTAGCGGCAACCAATTGCTCTTCTATCTCCCCGCTAAAATCATCAACATCCGAATAATCCTTTTTACGAACGATCTTAACATCAAGCCCAGCCTTTTTCGATCGCTCGACTCCAGCGACAGTTGAACGAGAACTTATCACTACCGCAACCTCAGCGTTCAAACGGCCGTCATTTATATACTCAAGGATATTAAGTAACGTCCGCCCACCCCCGCTAAGTAGTACCCCAAGACGAACCGGCTTAGTCACATCACCCTTTTGTTTCTTTTGCCCGGCTAACAGGTCAGTTACGATAACGTCCTCTCGGATATCCAGCGCCATGTTCACCAGCTTGTCAGCTTCGGTGTTTTTATCCCGTAAGACATGGACAAATTTCCAGCTTGAAAACTTGCAAAGAAGCTTCTTCGCCTGAGTGAAGATAGGTTTGAGCTGCGGACTTTTTACACGGTACTGACCGTTGATCTGCTTGACAACAAGCTCACTGTCACTATAAACCGTCACCACCTTGACACCGGCATTAACGGCACATTTCAACGCTTCGAGCACCGCGGTATATTCAGCCACGTTATTAGTAGCCTTACCAATGAACAGTCCCTTAGCCGCAAGCTTATTACCGGATTTGTCACTAATAACAAACCCCGCAGCACCAGGCCCGGGATTACCCCTGCTCCCCCCATCCGTATAAATTAAAACCTCTTCTAACTTCGTAGACACTCTTGCCAACCTCTAAAAGTTATCACCATCAAAGCCCAGTGATGGCTTATTCCGATGAAGCGCTCAATACCAATATACGAGTACAGTTTGGACAGCGGATCATATCGTCTTTAGTCATAAGCAGATTAACCGATTCAGCGGTAACTCCCATAAAACAGCCACCACAACTGTAGGCCTCTATCTTGCCCTCCTGCTTCTCGACAACCGCCAAAGATTCGCCATCATAAGTCTCTGCAACTCGCTTGAAAACCTCAAGAGCCTCTGGCGAAATACTTTCCGCCGCTTTGTCCCATTCGATGCGGATATCTTCAATTTCAGCCTCGTGTTTTTGAGCCTGAACTTCCGAATCTTTTCTTTTCTGATCGAGAGTCTGTTTCTGCTGTTCTATTTGCTCCTGCATCTGGACAAGCTCAGCTTCGTCAGCCTCAATATCTTTCATCAGATCCAGTACCTGAGTTTCTATCTTGGAGTTATCCGCCTTGGTCGTATTGAGCTGTGTCAAAACAGCAGCGTATTCCTTATTTGTCTTAGAGTTATTAAGTGCCGCTCTCAATTTGGCGATAGACTCATCACGAGATTTCAGCTCCAGCTCAAGACGGTCTGACTGAACCTTAGTCAGTGTCATCTCCTCTTTCTTCGCTTCAGCTGTGTTCTGCAGGTTCCTGATTTGATTCTCTTGTACGATTACGCTTCTACGGCACCGCACAAGCTTTGTGTTAACTGCCCGAAGTCTGCTCTCTACGCTTTGAAGTTTTATCAGCCCATCCAGTAATGGTCCCATCTGCACTCCTTAAGTCGACAATACACCAAAAATTTTCGAGCAATGCATTCTAACCGCAACATTTCGCTTCTGCAACAAAAAACCCGCGTTTTTTTCTTTTTCAACAATATCATTCCCCCTAAATT
>JBHPGW010000034.1:0-28480 GCA_042569785.1 Planctomycetota bacterium
CTCAAGCAAAAGTTGTGTGACAAACTGCCAGGTAACTCCGCGATCAGGTGAACGGAAGAATTTCAGCCTTTCATTGATGCCGCTTCCATACTCTGAGCCTACTATCAGCCACGACCCGTCATTGGCCTCATAAACATGTCCTGGTACCATGCAATTGCTATCACCAGCTTCAACGGTATTGAGCCATCGCGGATTCGTCCATGTATGGCCGCCATCGTTACTGTCATAAAAAATAACGTCCCAGTTACCCCATGGTCCCTCGCCATGAGCATCGCTGTGCAGTAGTAACGTACCGTCATTTAGCTTTTGGATCCGTGGACAGTGTATTATATATTCCGGCGTCGAAACAGGAGCAGACCATGTTTGCCCAAGGTCATAACTATGGCTTATCGAACCGCCTCTACCATCACTACTGCCGGTATGCGAGCTATTCTGCCATACACAGATAAGATGATCAGGCCCAACCTGAGCAACATCAGGAAAGCCAAAATGACTTCCCTCTTCCCTGAATATCGTAACGTGCTTGCCGGGTTTGCGCCAGGTAGATTGCATCGAACCAAATTCAAAACCGGCGCCGCTCTTAACAACGCGGTCCGTCTTGGCTAACCGATGCGGACGAATCTGTTCACCGACACCCCACTTACTTGAGCGAACCTTTATGTCACCTATTTTAGAAGCTGGATAATCATCCCGAATCTCAACATGATTTATACTCTTAACAGGATTGATCAACCGCACATTCTCAGCTAACAAAAACCAGTCATCATCACCGCGGCCGCTGACGTGGATCGTCATCTTGTTCTTATCCATATCCAGCTTGATCTTAAAATCGTAAGCTGTGTTAGGCCGCATATAGGGACCGAAATAATTTATACTGCCGTCGGTCGCCCACGGACACATCTTAGCGTCGACTGCTCGATTGTCATCACCAAGGCCAAACTTAACCGCCGGCACAAATACATCGCCTTTCTTTTGGCCAACAGAAACTATCTGCGGATATTTCGGTACTGTTGTCACTAAAGGTTCATGCTTAGCGGATTCTGTCGCCGCCCCTGGTGTCGGGTCGACAGGGCCCATATCAAACGGTGTCTTTTCATCCTCAGAATCGGCAGGATCTTTTGACGAACCTCTTGGTATCGGATTAACAGGGCCCATCTCAAAAGTGGCATAGATATATGCAACACCTTTTACCGGCTTGATCTGTCCGGTCCTCAAACGTTCCTTATCTGACTGATCACACCCCAAAGACGTAAACAAAACCAATGCAACGACAAGAATCGCCTTTTTTATTTTATTTTCCTTTATCATTTTTAAGCATACTTACCAATAAAAATATTTGCAGCCGTATTATAGCAGTGATGACAACTCTATGTAAAGACAGAAATTAATATACCTCAAGGCAGCGTTTCGGCTAAAAAGAGCTCGCTCCGGGTGAGATATTATTGTATAATAAAAAATTCAATGAGAATTATAGCAGGCACAAAACGTGGTATGAAATTGATCAGTCCCGAAGGCGACGTTTCGCGTCCGATCACCGACAGGGTCAAGGAGTCTCTTTTCAGCATGCTTTATAAGTATGATCTGCCTGCGGGCAAGATGGTAGCCGATGTTTTTGCGGGTGTCGGCTCAATGGGTTTGGAATCGCTCAGCCGAGACGCGGAATTTGTTACTTTTGTCGAGAAAGACCCGAAAATTGCCGCGATACTCAATAAAAACATTGCAAAGGCAGGCTTCGCGGACAGATCGAAGGTTTTGCAGTCGGACGCTTTCAGGATAGGTGCCGCAGTTAGTAAAGGTAGATATGACCTTGTTTTCGTTGACCCGCCGTACCCACTTACTAAGGATACAGGCCCGGATTCACAATTGAGTCACTTACTCAGCTTATTGCCCGACCAGACCAATGCCGGTGCGATCATCGTGGTCAGAACTCGCAAGGGTATCTCTTTGCCAGGCCCTTATCAAAAACTTGATATAATAGACACCCGTCATTGGGGAACTATGGCGATAACTATATTATGGAGAAAGCCAGATGACCAATGAAGACGCTGCGATAAAAGTAATAGAGCTCTTACGCGACAAGGGCTTTCAGGCTCTGCTGGCCGGCGGCTGTGTACGAGATATGCTGCTGGACAGAGACGCAAAAGATTACGACGTTGTAACAAATGCTATTCCGAAAGACGTGATCAGATTATTCAAACGTACAATAAAGATTGGTGCTCATTTCGGAGTGATAATGGTCATGCTCGATGATCAGCGCATCGAGGTTGCCACGTTTAGAAGTGACGGCGGTTATGAAGACGGCAGGCATCCGGCTTCTGTAGAATTCGTTGATGCAAAGCAGGATGCTCTTCGCAGGGATTTTACCATCAACGGGATGTTCTACGATACCGTGAAAGATAAGGTGATCGACTACGTCAATGGCCAGGCCGATCTGAAAAAACAGGTGATACGCACAATAGGTGAGCCTCAAAAACGTTTCGACGAAGATTACCTGCGAATGCTGCGCGCGGTTCGATTTTCAACCCAGCTTAAGTTTAAGATAGAGCCAAAAACATGGCAGGGCATCAAAGGTAGCGCGAAAAAGATATCTAAGATAAGCGGCGAACGAATTTCAATGGAGATAGAAAGCATCCTTATCGACCCCAATCGTAGTCTCGGGTCGGCTATGTTAGTAAAGAGTGGTTTAGCACAGGCCATCTTCCCCGATTTTGACAACGAACAAGGCAAATTCGCTATTAAAGTGCTGGCGGAATTGCGAAAAAAAGTCAATTATCCCCTGGCACTGGCAGCCCTTTTTGCTGCTTGTCTGACACATTTTGCCCTGGATAAGTGTGTGATCCTGATGCTCAGCAGAAATCAGAATAAGCATATAAAATTTCTACTGTCAAATCGCGGCAAACTGATCAACGAAAAAATTTCTTTAGCAGACCTCAAACAGATCGCTTCCGAGCCGTATTTCCGAGACCTTTACGAACTGCAAAAAACAATTCAGATCGCCGCTGGCCAAAGCACCGATGCCTTAACGAAACTAAACAGAAGGCTCGAAGAGCTCGGCGATATCGAATTGCGTCCGGATCCTTTACTTAACGGTCACGAGTTGATCCGGGCAGGGGCTACGCCGGGGCCGGTACTGGGCCAATTAGCTGAGGAAATGTACATCGCACAACTCGAAGGAAAACTACAGGGCAAAGAAATGGCTCAAAAGTGGGTGGAAATATGGCTCGAACAACACAAGCAAAAATAATCTCAACAGAGCCCCGAGCGTAAGCGACGGGTAATTTAATAGTATAGGAATTTGTATTTTTAGACACTGATTTACACGGATTGACACTGTTTTTTGTTTTTTCCGCGTTAATCTGCGTTAATCCGTGTCAAAAAAGTTCCGCCGAAAGCGGGTAATTTGAAAATATCCTATGTTTAGTTTACTAATAAAACCTTCCGGAAGCGATTGCGATCTCAATTGCGGATACTGCTTTTACAAGAACCGCCCATCATTAACAGGCTCTTCTAAAAAACAGCGGATGAGCGAAGACATATTGGAAAAACTCATCGCCGATTTCCTGTCGCTTGGATTTCAGGGCAGTGTGTTTGCGTTCCAGGGCGGAGAACCAACATTGATGGGCCTGGACTTTTACAAAAAAGTGGTCCAGCTGCAAAAAAAACATTCTCCCCCCGGCCAGATAGTAAGCAACTCCCTGCAAACCAACGCGGTACTGCTCGATGATGATTGGTGCCAGTTTTTACATGACAATCAGTTTCTCGTTGGTATCAGTCTCGATGGCCCGAAAAAATTCCACGACCACTACCGCCTCGACCATTCCGGAAAGGGCAGTTTCGATAAAGTTATCAAAGCTATAGATACCTGCAAAAAGCACAAGGTCGAGTACAATATCCTTACACTGCTAAACGATAAAAACGTCGAACACCCAGATGAGCTGTTCGATTTCTTCGCCGAAATGCAGGTTGAATTTTTACAGTTCATTCCATGTGTTGAGACCGATTCCACAACCGGTAAGGTAGCCGATTTTTCTATCACGCCTGCCCAGTATGGCGATTTTCTATGCAGAATATTCGACCGCTGGCGTGATTACGAGCAGGGAAAATTGCATATTCGCGACTTTGATTCGATCCTGTCTTTCTGCCTCAGAGGCTCTCACACCATTTGCACCTTTAGCAAAAAATGCAGCCAATACATTGTTGTCGAGCATAATGGCGATGTTTTCTGTTGCGATTTTTTTGTTGAGCCCAAATGGCGGCTCGGCAATATACTTGAAACACCGACAGGTGAACTTGCCGGAAGCGAAAAAAAGCGTATCTTCGCAAGGAACAAGCAAAAACTCTGTAACAAATGTCTCATCTGTCAGCATCTCGATATCTGTCGCGGTGGGTGTGTGAAGGACAGAAAAAAAATGGACCAAAGTGTTGACAAGTTAAGTTACTTCTGCGAAAGTTATAAGCGGTTCTTCGATTATTCAATACCAAAATTTCTGCAGATCGCGGCAAATATAAAAACCGGTTGAAAGAAAAAAAGGAAAGTGAGGATGAGAATATGAAGAGTGGTTCAGAAATTAACAGGCGAGAATTTCTCAGGGTTGTCGGTGTTGGCGCAGCAGCGGTTGCTTTGCCAAATCTTTCCTTTGCGGCTAAGAGACTGGCCAAGAGTAAAAGGCCTAACTTTGTCTTTGTATTCGCCGATGATATGGGCTGGGGCGATTTGGGTTGTTATGGAAATCCGCATATCAAGACGCCGAACCTTGACAGGCTTGCCAAGCAGGGGATGTTGTTTACGAATTTTTATGTCAACGCTTCGGTATGTTCGCCGAGCAGAACCGCTGTTATGACCGGACACTTTCCCGCTCGTCACGGCATTCACGGTTATCTTGCGGATGATCAGCTTAACGAGGTTCGCGGTATGCCAAATTGGCTCGACCCGAAGGCGCATATGCTGACAAGATTGCTTCAACATGACGGATATTCCATAGGTCATTTTGGTAAATGGCATTTGGGCGGTAGCGAGGGTGAAGAAGGCTATTCAATAGCTCCTACTCCGGATAAATATGGTATTGACGACTACCGTGTTTTAGTCGGTAATGGCAATATATGGCATAATACAGAGGTTGATCAATGGTGGTCTCGCTCTTCGCAGTTGTTTGTCGATGAAACTATCGGCTTTATCGAAAAGAATTGTGACAAGCCTTTCTATGTGAATCTCTGGCTGCTGGATCCGCATACGATACTGGACCCGACCAAAGAGCAGATGAAGCCTTATTCGAAGTTTGGCCCGCGAGGCGAGGCCGGTAAGAGGTACAAAGGCGCTCAGCAGGTTTACTATTCTGTCGTAACCAACGCTGACAAACAGGTCGGTCGACTGTTTAACAAGCTCGACGAACTGGGCCTGACCGATAATACTGTTGTTATCTTTTCAAGCGACAACGGGCCGGAAGATATAGCTTTTTATCAAATCGCCTCGCATAGCGGTGTAGGTTCTCCGGGCCCATTCCGGGGACGCAAACGTAGTATTTATGAAGGTGGGATTCGGATGCCTTTCATCATACGCTGGCCTGGTGGAAAAGTGCCGGCTGGTAAGGTTGATAATTCTACTGTGATGAGTTGCGTGGATTTACTTCCGACAATTTGCGGGATTGCAGGTGTAAAGCTGCCGGTAGATTTGAAACCTGACGGCGAAGATATGTCGGCTGCATTTTCTGGAAAGCCTGTACGTCGAAGCAAGCCATTGATGTGGGAATATTTGCAGGGATTTCACGGCCATCCATGGAACAGGCCGCCGTTACTGGCGATTCGTGACGGCAAATGGAAGTTGCTGATGAATCCGGATAAGAGTCGGATTGAACTGTATGACTTGGTAGCCGACCCGAGAGAATCGGATAATCTTGCGGATCAGAATCAAGATGTGGTGAACAAGCTTTCGGCCAAGCTTGTGAAATGGACAGCGACCTTACCTAAAGAAAGGGTAACGCATCAGGATGCCGGAAAGAACGATTATCCCTGGCCCAAATAAAACTTTTGCCGCAAGCCGAAATTGCCTGATTGGCAGAATTATTATACATTTCGGCAGGATTGGGCGATTTTTCAAGCCAACAATTACTTGACAGGAAAGGCTTTATAAAATAGCATTAACTTTTTTAAACCAAGTGCCGGTTGGCACGAAACAATGGTGTTGCTGTAGGAGCATTTTGAACGATGACAAAAAGGTCTGCTCCAAGGCGTTAATTTAATTATGTTGGAGCGTGAAAGGAAAACAGATGTCGAACGGTTACAAGGAATCAAATCGAATTTTCGAAGAAGCAAAAAAGATCATCCCGGGTGGCGTGACCAAAGCTCGTGTCGCTCACGTACCCGGCAAGTATCCGATCTATATGAAATACGCAAAAGGTGCTCACGTCTGGGACGTTGATGACAATGAATATATCGACTGGATGTGCGGTTATGGCTGTATCTACCTGGGCCATCAGTATAAAGAAGTCGACGACGCAGTCAAAAAGCAGATGGAAGTTGGCTTTACTTCGTTCCTGAGCAATCCTTACCAGAACGAATTCGCCCAGGAGCTTATCGATTACATTCCATGTGCCGAAATGATCCGTTATTTCAAGACAGGCTCCGACGCAACAACCGCAGCGGTAAGGATCGCAAGGATACACACCGGTCGCGACAAGATCATCCGCTGGGGATATCACGGCTGGCACGACTGGTCACTGGCAAACTTCTATGGCTTCGATGAGGGCGTCCCCCAGGCAACAAGGGACCTGACCTTAGCCTATGAATATAACGATCTGGAATCGGTCAAGAAACTCTTCGCTGACAATCCAGGCGAGATCGCGTGTTTGATCACAATGCCTTTCGAGACCGAAATGCCCAAAGAAGGCTTCCTTGAAGGCTTGAAGAAAATCTGTGCCGAAAACGGCGCACTGTTGATCTTCGATGAAGTTCGTTCAGGCTTCAGAGCAAAGGGCGGCTCAGCTCAGGTACAGTTCGGAGTCACCCCGGATATTGGCGTATTTAACAAGGCAATGGGTAACGGCTACCCGATCTCGATCGTTTGCGGTAAGAGTGAATATATGCACGCTGTAGAAAAGGGACTGCTCTCTGCCACTTTCTTCGTCAGCACACTCGAAATGGCAGCGGCTCGAAAGGTTCTCGAGATCATCAAGAGAGACGGCGTTGTCGAAAGACTCTGGGAACTGGGAACAAGGTTCCAGACCCAACTCAAGCAGATCGTGACCCCGAGCCCGATCGATTTCAGCGTTGTCGGAATACCGTCAATGCCGTTATTGAAATTTGAAATGAAAGACGAACAAGTCAACGAAAAGGCCAAGATGGCTTTCTATGCCGATGTCGCTGAAAATGGGGTTTATCTGCATCCGAATCATCACTGGTTTATGAACTTCTCACACACCGAAGAAGATGTCGACAGGACAATGGAAGTTATGGCAAACGCGTTAAAGGTCGCCGAAAAAGCTATCGGCGTTTAATTACAATTAGAAGTTAAGCCTCCAGATTAACCTCTGGGGGCTTTTATAATATAAAAAAAGAATTTGTCACAGAGAGCACAGAGTTTTCATCTTGTCATTCCCGCGAAGGCGGGAATCCAGTTTTTTCTCTGAGTCCTCTGTGACCTCTGTGGCTAAAAAAGCAAGGAGTATATTTATGATAAAGTTAGCGATAATAGGTACAGGCATAAGAGGCGGCGATCAGGCGGAAAATTTCGACAGGATACCAGGCGTTAAAGTCATTGCATGCTGCGATGTCGACAAAAAGAAGGTCGTCCAATTCGCAAAGACATATAACATACCAGGCGTTTACACCGACTACAAGCAGCTTCTAAAAACCGAGGACCTTGACGCCGTCACTGTCGTAACCAACGACACCACCCACGCCGAGATTAGTATCGCAGCTATCAAAAAGGGCCTGCATGTACTGTGCGAAAAGCCTTTAGCTACAACCGCTGCCGACGCATGGAAAATGGTACGAGCCGCGAAAAAGTACAAGGTTGTAAACATGGTCGATTTCGCGTATCGCACAGCTTCTGCGGTTCACAAGGCAAAAGAGATCGTCGCTTCTGGCAGGATCGGCAAGGTCACTCACGTCGAAGCTTCTCATCTCCAAAGCTGGCTTTCGAGTAAGATATGGGGCGACTGGAAAAAGGGCACCGCCTGGCTTTGGAGACTCTCAACCAAGTGCGGCAGCAACGGTGCACTCGGCGATATCGGCTGTCACATTCTCGATTTCACCACCTACGTTGCAGGCGATATTTCAAGAACAAGCTGCCAGCTCAAGACATTCGACAAGGCCGGCAAAAAGGGCGTTTATAAAGGCTACAAACTCGACGCTAACGACTCAGCTATCCTAAGCCTGGAATTTGCCAATGGCGGCATCGGAACTCTCCACGTCTCACGCATAGCTTCTGGCCACGCCGACAGTATCAGCCTGAGAGTATTCGGCACAAAGGGCGGCATTGAGATCGTTCTCGACGAAGCCTGGGACAAGCTCAAAGTATGTATGGGCTCTGACCTTGATAAGTGCAAATGGAAAACTGTTTCCTGTGGCAAATGCGTAAAAATGTACGACAGGTTCATAAAGAGCATTAAAACCGGCAAGAATGACAACCCGACCTTCGAGGATGGTGCCAAAGTTCAAACTTATATTGAAAAAAGCTTCAAATCCGCTAAACTAAAAAAACCGGTAAAGATATAATTGTTTAAAAGCGCACAGAGCCCCGAACATAAGTGAGGGGTAAATATTTCTTTCGAGGTTTTTAAAGATGGCAAAAAAGCGAACCGCATACATCGTCGCTCACACACATTGGGATCGTGAATGGCGGTACCCACTGTGGGAAACTCAGCTAATGCTCATAGATTTCATGGACGAGCTTATCGACGTTTTAGAATCCGGCAAATACGCGGGATTCGTACTCGACGGACAGGTTGTCCCCGTACTCGATTATCTAAAGCTCAAGCCAGAGATGACCGAACCGATCAAGGCACTGGTCAAATCCGGCAAATTGCAGATCGGCCCTTGGCTGCTGCTGCCCGATGAATATCCAGTCGATGGCGAAGCGATGGTACGAAATCTGCTATGGGGTAATCGCAAGGCGAAAGAACTGGGCTGTGTTTTCAACGTCGGTTATACTTCTTTCGGCTGGGGGCAAACCGCGCAACTGCCGCAGATATACGCAGGCTTCGGAATTGATATCGCGATGGTCGGAAAGCAGATAAGTAAAGCCCGCGCTCCGGAAAGCGAATTTCTCTGGCGATCTCCTGACGGCAGCGAACTGTTAGCTACCCGTTACGGAAAAACCGGCAGAGCGAATTTCTATTTTAAGCTCCATTTGACTGCTCTGTTTGGCATCGACTATGAAGGCCCAAACTGGGCATACGACTGGAGTAACGGCGGTATCGCTTACCATAGTGCTGACGCCGATCAAGCCGAGCAGGACCACCAAAGACTCGACGCCCCGACCAAGTGGCATCCCGAAGCTATTACACCAGAGCTTATCGAAAAGCTATGGGCAAGTACCGACGAATCCGTTATCGACGAACACCGCCTGATGATGAACGGCTGTGATTACACAAATCCACAACCAATGGTCACAGAAATGATCGAGCGTATAAACGAGGTAGACCCCGACCCGGATCGAAAATGGGTTCAGGCAACCATGCCGCAATTTATCAAGCTGATGAAAAAGAGCATCGACCAAACAAAACTAAAAGTCGTAAAAGGCGAACTGCGCGACGGACCAGCCGGCTCACTTACTGGCAACGCGATTACTACAAGTTTATACCTCAAACGCCTTAACAAAAAAGCTCAGAACCTCCTGATACGTTTCGCAGAACCAATGAGCGTTCTGGCAGCAGCGGCAGGGGCCAGTTACCCAAATGCACTGATCGAAAAGGCATGGGAATATTTACTTTACTCACATCCACACGATTCGATCAATGGCGTATCCCAGGACAAAACCTCAAGAGACGTATTCCACAGGCTCGACCAGGTCATCGACCTCTCGCAGTCACTGGGCAACAGGGCAATGAAGGAACTGATTAAGCGGATCGACCTCGCAGAATTCAACGACGATGATGTTCTTGTCGTCGTTTTCAATTCATTGCCTTACCCCAGAAGTCAGGTCGTTGATGCCAATATCAATATGCCGGATGAAAAACCGCGCAATCAAAACTGGGTCGCCTATTCTCCGCCAGGAGGCATCCAGATGTTCGACGCCAAAGGCAAAGCAGTGGGCACTCAATGGCAGGGCAGCACCGACGAAACTTACTGCGTCGCAGAAATGCACACAAGAGCTTTTCCATTCAACTGCGAACGTCACCAGATTTCCTTCAATACAGGAAAGATACCAGCAGGCGGCTACAAAGTTTTCAGAGCTGCATACGCCAAAGATTCCAACGTCAAAGGCATCGCCAGAAACGATTCGGTTTCACGCACCGACACCTTGCTCAAATCGCCCAACGTTATCGAAAATGAGTTTCTCAGTATCGAGATGAACCACAACGGCACCTTCGATATGACCGACAGGACCATCGGTACAAACTTCAACTCTCTTAATTATTACGAGGACCGAGGCGAACACGGCGACTACTGGGTAAACAAGCGTCCCATGTTCGACCAGGTACATACTTCTCTGGGATGCAATGCCCGTATCTACTCCGAGCAGTCAGGCCCTTTGCAGGCAACGCTCGTAAGTGAAATAACAATGTCACTGCCAAAACGAGGCGACAAGGCAAACCAAAAACGCAGTGACGAATTAGCCGATCTGAAGATCAAAACATCTGTAACTTTACGTGCCGGCCAAAAGTTCGCCGAAGTTAACGTTGAATTTGAAAATCGTCACGAGGACCATTACCTGCGAGCAATGTTCCCGACCCGCCTAAGCAAAGCTACACACGCTGATGCCGGCGGACATTTCATCGTCGACCATCGCCCGATACGTCCCCAAGGCCCCGATACCGAAACCATTTGGCCCGATATGGCAACTCAGCCTCAAAATAATTTCATCGACGTCAGTGACGGCAAAACAGGTATCGCTTTTCTAAACGACAGTCTCGGCGAATACGAGGTGCTCGATAATGACGAGCGTACCGTAGCTCTGTCACTATTGCGATCGGTAAAAAACTGGATATGCACCGAAACCCGTGTCGGATCGAGTTTCCCATCACAAAAGGGCGGCCAATCACTCGGCAGCCACAGCATTCGCTACGCGTTACAGCCGCACGCTGGCAATTGGCTCCAGGGCGATATCGCCTTAGCAGCTGAGTTTTTCAACGTTGCACCTCGCGTAGTACAGACCAGAAAGCATAAAGGCCAATTGCCTGGAACCGAAAATTCTCTGTTCTCTGTACATAACGATACCCTGCGATTTTCAACACTCAAAAAAACCGAGGATCGCAAAACATTTATCATTCGACTTTACAACCCGACAGCCCAAACTCAAAAAGCAATGATCAAATTGGCCCCTAAAATAACCGCCGCATGGCAAACCGATCTAAACGAAAAACGCATGAACAAACTAAACCCAGCAAAGGCGGGATATGTTTCTGTAACAGCCGAGCCTTACAAAATTATAACCATTGAGATCAAATTGAAATGAGGTAAAGACATGGCACGAAAGTATGACCTTATGGCAGCGGGGCATCTGTGTATTGACATCATCCCATTATTCCACGATACCGGCCTAACCAGCATTGAACAAATTATTCTACCCGGCAAACTTGTAAATGTCGGCGGCGCAAAAATAAGTACAGGCGGCCCCGTTTCCAATACTGGTATTAGTATGAAGACTCTTGGCAGGAAGGTGTGCTTTTGTGCTCGTGCCGGTGATGACGAACTCGGCAAGCTCACGATCGACTTGCTCGCAAAACAAGGTAACGCCGAAGGTATCCACATTGTAAAAGGCTCTGCAAGTTCATACACCATCGTTGTCGCACCGCCCGGAATCGACAGAACTTTCCTGCACAACCCAGCCACCAATGAAGAATTCTGCGCAGACGACCTCGACCCAAAACTCATCGCTAAGTGCAGACACTTCCATTTCGGCTATCCGCCTTTGATGAAGCATTTATTCGAAAACGACGGAGACCAACTACAGCGTGTCTTCCAGATCGCCAAAGAAGCAGGCGCAACTACATCATGCGACATGACCCTGCCCGACCCGCATTCCGAATCCGGAAAGATCAACTGGCGGCTTATCCTGCAAAAGATACTGCCCTATATGGATGTTTTCGTACCATCACTTGAAGAGGCGTTTTACATGCTATATCCCGATAAGTTCCTCCAGATGAAAGCTGATCTGGGAGGAGCTGAGCTTATCGACCACATTACACCTGCCGAATATTCCGACTTCGCTGACGAACTGCTCGAAATGGGTGCCGGCATGACAACCCTAAAATCTGGCCATCGAGGCTTCTACGTCAAGACCGGCCCGAAAGAGAATTTCGATAATTTCGGAGCCGCCAAACCAGCTGATTACGATAACTGGGCAAACCGCCAACTATGGACCCAGGCTTTTGCGATCTCAAAACCTGCTGTTGCCACCGGTTCAGGCGACTCATCCATTGCTGGCTTTTTGACCGCGTTTCTAAATGGCCTTAATATTGAGCAGGCACTAAAGTACGCCGTATGTTGCGGCTGGCAAAACGTTCAGGTGCTTGATGCTGTCAGCGGAATCCATTCCTGGCAGGAAACAACACAAATGATCAAAGACGATATGCCAATGATCGAAGCTAACATCGCTTGCCAAGGCTGGAGCTATAGCGACGAACACAAACTCTGGGCAGGACCGAACGACCCGTTATCAAAATAATTAACCAATGGAGATTTTAAAATGGCTGAGATCACGAGAAAAATAGTAGTCCCTGAACTATCTACACTCACCGAGCAGGACTATAAGGATTTTCTTCAAAACGCTTACCAGCTTATGTCACAGTATCCTTTATACTTTGCCCCATCTGAGGATGTTAACTCGATAGAGATGGCTCATTTGCTGCCGTCGGTGCCGGAAACGCTCATCGCTATCTACGTAGGCCTAAACGACGCTACCTGCAACAAGGCTTTGGTTTGCCAATTTCTGGTTCGTCACGGCCATAACAACGTTTTTGTTTTCGACCCAGATATTTACCCCGGTGGCTCCAACGTCCCGACAGGTACAACCGACGCTAAGGGATTGCTCAATGGCTTCGAGCCGCCAAACGATACATGGAACCCTGCCTGGACGTATGTAATGATCGCCGATCCCGCCCGAACCGCTCAGAGCCTTTGGCAGGAAAAAGGATATATCGACATGATCGCCGCAAAATTCGAGGACTTCACCATGATCAGCGATCACAACAAATCGAGGGTCTGTACATTCATCGCCCCCAAGGCTTTCGACCATCCCGTCAATATCGGCAGAGACTACCTAAAAAAAGCTCGTAAGCTCGGCGAAAAAATGGTCGACCAATTCGAGATACCAAAGGGTATGGAAGGCGAAGTTGACGGATTAGTGCCGGTAATTCTCGCTCAGGGCGAAAAGCTCTGGGTTGCTACCACCGATTTCGGCCCATGCGATCACGCATGGAGCAACATCCACCCCGACAATGAAAGTTTGGCGGTTGTTAACGAAAATTCCGCAGTTCCATTGAACCTGATTATCGCCAAACCGCCCGTTGATCCTAAATATGCCCGGAACCTGGTACCTGCAAAGGGAAGTGCCGACATGACGACCGACTGGTTCTACAGAGGAAGCGATATTTTCAGAAAACCTTTGCTAATGGGACTCGTAAAGGGTTAGAGTAGTTGTGCTAACTTTTTTAGGGCTCTATTTATGATTGAGTTTGCGGAATCTATAGTTACCGGTTTTTGGGAAACTGTCGCCCAGATGTCGCCATATTTGCTGTTTGGTTTTTTTGTAGCGGGGCTGCTTTCGGTTTTTCTCTCACAGGAATTTGTCGAAAGGCATCTCGGAGGCAAAGGGATTTGGCCGCTGCTAAAGGCTTCCGCTTTCGGTGTTCCACTGCCGTTATGTTCGTGCGGCGTAATTCCGGTATCGATGTCGCTGCATAAACACGGAGCGAGCAGGGGGGCTACAATTTCATTTTTATTATCGACCCCGCAAACCGGCGTTGATAGTATCCTCGTAACCCTTAGCCTTCTCGGGCCGATCTTTGCTGTGTTCAGACCGGTAATCGCATTTATAACCGGCGTTATCGGAGGCGGTTTGGTCAACATCTTTACATCAGCCCCTGACCCAGAGCAATATATCAGACCCAAATGTTCCGACCCGTGCTGCATGGAAAAAGAAAAAAGCGGCAAGCTCACCAGGGGCCTAAAATATGGTTTCATAACATTGCCCCGAGATATCGGCAAAGCGATGATCGTAGGCTTAGCTATTGCCGCTGCCATAACCACTATTGTGCCCACTGGCTTCTTTGCCGAATATCTCGGCACAGGTATTCTTGCCATGGTCGTAATGATCTTCCTCGGCATACCCGTTTACGTCTGCGCCACAGCTTCGGTGCCGATAGCTGCTGCGATGATACTAAAGGGCCTAACCCCGGGAGCGGCACTGGTCTTTCTCATGACAGGCCCTGCCACTAACGCAGCTTCATTTATAACGATCTGGAAAATTCTCGGAAGAACAACCGCCCTAACTTACATAGCCGTTGTCGCAGGATGCGCGATCGCAAGCGGTATTGCACTCGACTATTTTGTCGGAGGTATTGATCTTTCTATTGCCGATTATGCCGACTGGATGCTTCCGCAAGCGGTCAAAAACATTTCAGCGGTACTGCTTTTGGCGATCTTGATAAATTCGATGCTGCCACGACACAAAGAACATCATTAACCAAAGGCCAAATATGACAGAATGGACCATACAGAAACTTTTGAACTGGATCGCCGAATACTTCACCGAAAACGCCATCGATTCACCAAGGCTAAGCGCCGAAATATTACTCAGTCATGTTCTCGAACTAAAACGAATCGAATTGTACACTCAATTCGATAAGCCTGTACCCAGGCCCAAACTCGATCAACTCCATGCCCTGGTAAAACGCGCAGCTCAGAAAGAGCCGGTTCCATACCTGACAGGAACAACGGAATTTTACTCACTACAGTTAGAAGTCAACAACCACTGCCTGATCCCTCGACCGGAAACAGAACTGCTCGTCGAAAGGGCCGTTGAATTTTTAAGACCACGAAATCCCGATCAGCTTGTTTGTGATCTCTGTACCGGCAGTGCCTGTATCGCGATCGCCATAGCCGCCAATTGTTCCACCGCTCGCATCATAGCTACCGACATCTGCGATTCGGCACTTAAGATCGCTGAACAAAATATCGAAAAACACCGCCTCAAAGATCGTATCAAACTCTTGCAGGGCGATCTCTTCGAGCCGATCATCCCGCAACTCGATACCGAAAAGTTCGATCTTGTAGTAACCAATCCTCCTTATGTAAGTAGCGCAGAATTCGATCAGCTCGATAAAAACATCAAAGATTACGAGCCTGCTTCAGCTCTTTTAGCAGGTGATGATGGACTTGACATTTGCAGAAGGATCATCGCCAGCGCCGAGAAATTCCTAAAACCAGACGGCGCTCTTTTTATGGAGATAGGCTGCAACCAGGGAACAGCCGTCAAAGAGCTGCTCGAAAACACCAAATCCTTTGATCACATCACCATAGAAAAAGACTATCACGAAAACGACAGAGTTGTCCTCGCAAAAAAATAAAAAAAATAAAATATTTTTGTGTGGCTTAGCTTGAACTTGAAAGCGGATTTTATTGGACAGTTCAAACTAAGCAACAGTTCAATCACCCCGACCGCCTATATCTTGTGGAATTACACTTTAGCGGATAGTTATATGGTGGTCTCAGTTATAGGGCGTTGACACAACTCGCGATCGGGCGATTAAAGAAAAACAGTTTTTACGGTCGATACTTTATTAGAGAAATATTGAAACTGAAAAAACTTCCGGGGAAGACAAAATGAGCAAAAGAGAATTGATAGATTACATTCGTGAGATTAACAAAACCGCCAAGCCTGAATTTCTTGCCGATTTCAACGAGGAGCAGTTAAACAACTATCTCGAACATTTGATGGAATTAAATTTAGACGAATAGCCGCTTTGCTGTTAAGTGTTTTCTAATATCGGCTGAACCCATTCGGACAGGTCAATACTGACAGGCCAAGCCTATTTAACCAGGAAGCCCTCATACCCCTTAAAACGCCCAACGTTCTTCGAGCCAAATGGCTGAACAGAAGTAATGATCACGTTTCTACCCGATTCGATTAAGTACAGCACATAAAATTGTTCGATCTCTGTTGCACTTTCGGTCAACCAAATCTCAGGCGGAAAAGCCTTAGCGATTCTGCCTTGATCACCGATAACAAGGCCTCCTGTTATATCGTCACTGCTAAGTGAACAGTAATCGACTTCGTAAAGGATTTTAGTTCCGTCACCAATTCTACCCATTGCAATGACACCGACCGGATAATGTTTACCACCGCCCAATTCGAGCAGCACAGGTAATTGATCGCCGGATAGTTCAGAGCCGACACCAGGTTTTTTGCATTTTAGTGAAACTAAATTATAACCGTCCATTGGCATCAACATTGCCGCAACCTGTCCCATCTTAGTAACACCTTTTGATTTGGGTCTACGGCCTTTTCGTCTTTTGCTCCGATTCTTTTTCTCATCGTATCCAGGATCTTTTACTATTTCCATCTCTGCTCGAACATAATTGGTTTTTCCGCCATCAAATTGAGCAGGCTCAATGCTGTTGTTGGTTTCGCTGACTCGCCAGTGTTCGACAGATTCTATCTCAAGGTCAAAACCTTTTAATAAGTTGTTTCCTGATGCCAATTCGCTCCCTGATATCCGATCGGAACTGACAGGCTCAATTTTTGCAATATCCTGTGCGCACTTGCTTGTAGGTATAAATTGAATTGTCTCTGGCGGTTCGCTGTTTATACGCCCGGGCAGCTTGGCAATATTGTTTAGTTTGAACTCGATCAGCATAGGTACTGAATTAGCCGGCACATCGAAAACAAAATCTATCCACCTTATGCTACCAGTAAAGTCGTCACTGTCCAGTACTATCAGATCACCGAGCTGCTTACGCTGAAGTTGGTTCGCCGTCACCAGATACCCCAACGGATAAACAGCTTTTGCCGCTGAGGCAAAAGGCTCGGCGCCGGCCGTTTTATCAGTACAAACAAGCCTTAGCTGCGAAGGTGTAAACTTACCAACTTCTTTGAGTAACTTTTTTCTGATACCGACACGGACAACTGTAAGGCTGTGCCCGGATTTTGATGTCACTGCTCGATTATCCGAATCGACCAGGTCATCGGATCCAAGCCATGCCGCATCTTTTCTTAACACTTCTATTGCCGGAGCGCTGGTCAGCAGTGACAGCCCCTCTTCTTTGACATGCCGGTTCAGGAAAAGCTGGTCCTGGAACGCTGGATGCAATGCCGCAAAACTTTTCTTCTCACTGATTTTGCTAAAAGCTCCCTGACTTAACGAACCAAACATCGAAGTTACAAAACCGTCTGGATTCAGGAGTATCTTATTTGGCTTTTGAGCATCGGGTGCCATCGGGTCAAATCTTTGATATGGATACTTACTTGACAGCGGCGTCAGCATAACAGTTGTAAGCAGTAAACCTGCTGCGATAAGACCAACAAAAACCCCGCACCCAATTCTACTGACACGCTCTGGAATAATCCCAAATTCTAACGGTTTCGCAGTAAGCTTAGCCAATATCGTCTGCAAAATTGCAAAAGCCAAAATCGTTATCAGCAAAAAACTCACCGCCTGTGCCCAATTCGCGATAAAGCCTGCACCAGCACGTTTGATAATAACATCGGCCAGGACCTCGAAATAGTTAAACGATACTATCACCGAGCATATAGCTACTATAAGGCTGCCAAAGGATTTTATCAGCGTACTCTTAAGATAGAAATAAGCGGTACAAACCGCAATGATCAATATCACAAACAAACTGGCCATTAACAAATCTCCATACTCATAGTTCTACTTTTTTGGTTTCTTGTTTTCGGGTTTTGAAAGTACCCGGATCATCTCATTTACCGACGTTACCCCGGTGATGATCTTCCTCAGTGCCTGTTGTTGTAAGTAAAGCATCTTAGCTGCTCTAAACTGAGCACTGATTTCAGCTAAAGAGGTCAGTTGACTTATATTCTTCTTTAGCTGATCGTCCAATGTGATAATTTCAAAAACCCCTGTCCGGCCGACAAACCCTGTTCCCTGACAATTTTCACACGTGGATTCTTTGCCGTGTTTGTCATATATAACTTTGCCTGGACGGTACAGAGCTTTTGTTTTTTCCGTGGGCAATGAGAACTTTTTCAGAAGTTCTTTATTCGGGGTGTATGCCTGCTTACATTCATTGCAAAGATTCCTTAGAAGTCGCTGATTGCTTATCCCAAGAAGGACATCGATTGCCAGTTTTCTGTCACCGACAAGGTTTATCCACTTGGCAAAGGCTCTTATCGCGTTGTCTGCTTCAATGTTGACATATATTATTTTGCCGTCTTTAGCTGCTTCGCAGATAATATTTGCGGTTTCCTTGTCCAGACATTCATCAGCTCCGACAATATCAGGACCCATTCTAACTATAAAACGCAGTTTGTTTGCATACGACATTGTCCCGGTATCACTTAAAGAATAGACGTCCTGAGTTACGTTGTCCAGTTCTCCTGACGGTTTCCTCTCAAGTGTATTAATACTGTTAAGAAACGAGTCGTGGTTTCTGATCATCGCATAGAAAGATGTCGTGACTCCGGATTTTTTAGGACCAGAGATAATAAAAACACCTTCTTTAGCGTCCCGAATCTGATTCATTTGATCATACTGATTCTTTGTCAAACCTATATCGGATAATCGGCTAACATCTTCCTGTGTTATCAGTTTGACCTGGAGCTGTTCTCCAGCCGTTGAGCCGGCTGTTGATACTTCCCATTTGACGTCGTCGCTCTCCCTGCGGATGCTGAACTTTCCTTTTTGAGGCTTACGCCGTTCTTTAACATCAAGGTCGGCAAGGTTCTTTATAAACGGAATAAAATAGTCCATTTGTTCTTTTGAAATTGCCGGCTGTTTCAGGATCGCTCCATCGACCTCATATGACAGGGCGTAACCCTGAGATGTAGGTGAAAACACGATTACACTGGCCCTGCGCCAAAGAGCATCGTTAAAAAGATCGTAAGCTGCTCGATACCCGAAAAACTCCGCGGTTTTAGGACCTGGCATGGATATCTCATTTTTGTTAGCTGTAATAAAGAGGAACCGTTTTAACTCGTCCATCTTTTTTTGGCCTTTAGCAGAGAGCAGACTCTTGATATGATCGATATTTAAGATGCGGTCGTATTCCAGTACCCGTGAATTGCGGTACTTGACATAAATGATCGCTGTTATTCCAACCGCTAACAGATACAGGATAAACCCAACAATAAACACCGGCACTAAAAGCCAGATGATAGTTGCTAATATACCTGTGGCAGTAACAACAGTCTTCCACAAAAACTCGTTCTCGCCAACGATTGCTACATCTTCATTTAACCAGACAGCCAGCGATATCCATAAAAAGAAGGAAACTATAAAGACGAGGAACTTAATTATTGATACATAGCTACCGTATTCGATAACACTTAACAGTAAATCCAGCATAAGCTGCTCCGTTGCATAATTGATTCAAATCTTACAGAATACCACTTGTAGAGCCCCTGATGCCCTTCAATGCCATCTTCAGTTCATCAACATTCGGGGCATATTGAAGTCCAACCTTCAAGTCTATCCACTCTTCAAGTATAAGCAATCTAAGGCTTTCTGTAAAGTCCTGCATTCCTTCACCTTGGCAGGCCCTGATCGCTGCGGGAATATCCGCTTCACGCCCCTCGGATATAAGTTTTTTGACAATAGGATTAGCGATCAATATCTCAATAGCAGGTACCCTTTTGGCTTCAGGCCTGATACCAGGCAGTAATTGTTGACTGATGACTGCCCGGATAGTCAAAGCAAATGTCTGCCTGGCCAGATCCCTTTCTTCCTGCGGGAACAGATCCAGTATTCGCTGGATCGTCTGGGCAGCACTATTTGAATGAAGCGTTCCGAACACAAGGTGCCCGGTCTCTGCCGCACGCATACCAGCGGTAAGAGTGTCATTGTCCCTGATCTCACCGACAAGCACAACATCCGGGTCCTGACGCATAAGTGAACGAAGCGCATCATCATAGTTCGGAACATCGATCCCTATTTCTCGTTGAGAGACAATAGCCTTTTTATCGTTGTGCAGAAATTCCAGCGGGTCTTCGATCGTTATGATATGACAGGCACGAGTATTGTTGACATAATCGATCATCGATGCGATAGTGGTACTTTTGCCGCATCCGGTTGGACCGGTCACAAGAATCAAGCCATCATGATTTTCCGAGATTTTTTCGACCACAGGCGGAACGTGCAGCGATTCAAAAGGCGGTATGTTACTGGTTATGTGTCTTGCCGCAAGACTTATAGCGCCTCGCTGACGAAATATATTGACTCGGAAACGGTCGGTCTTCCCTACCTGCCACGCGAAGTCGAGAGCTCCATTTTCAAGGAAAAATGTTTTCTGCCCTTCGCTTAAAATCTCAAAGACCAGCTTTTCCATCTTTTCTTCTGTCATAGTATCGCCGGTGGTAGCCTTTAAAGAACCCTGAAGCCGTAGTTTGGGAGACATTCCGACCTTCAAATGAAGGTCACTGGCATCAACTTTGATCGCGGCTTTGAAGAACTTATTGATAGCAGGCTCATGGTCCATATGGACATGGCTGGTTATCGGCTGTTCCTTACTCATCGATATACTCCTTCCGATTATAAACGCCACCTCGCAAAGTACTTAAATAAAGCTTTACTTTGTTGCTGTTCCAAGGCATGCGAATATGAACTGTTATATGATTATATTATAAGTATTATGCAGCAAATGTCAACCATAATGCCCCGCTAAACCCCTTTTTTACCCCAATGCCAAAGACAGACTCTATCGATTATAGCTTTTCTGCTGACCGCTGTAACTTTATCCTGTTAATATTAGTGTCAACGTCATATAAATCGCCACGCTAATCGAGTCATTAGCCGTCGTCACTAACGGCCCTGAGCTTATCGCCGGGTCTATACCAACTCTGCGGAACAAAAACGGCAGGAACAATCCCAAAGTTGTCGCCACCATTATCGCCGAAAACATCGCTGTCCCAAAAGCCGCGATCAGCCTTAATGCTTCTATGTCACTATTTGTTGCCTTCAGATGCAGTAGTAAGCTGCATGCGATTCCCCCGATCACTCCGCAACTAAGTGCGACCAGCAAAGCGATGCGAACCTCACGAGTAAATACCTGCCCCAGTTTTTGAGCCGCCAAATGGCCCGTTGCCAGGCCGGTAACTACGATCGTAGAGGTTTGCAAGCCTGCGTTGCCGCTGATCGCCGCTATCATAGGAACAAATGCTACCGCAGCTAAATAGATCGTCTGATCATAGGTCTTAAAATACATCATAACCAAAGCTGTCACACCGGTCCCTATCAAACAAGGCAGCAGCCAGGTCATACGAATACGCGCCGCATTCAGCACAGAAACATCGTCAAGCTCATCGGCATCGGTTCCAGCCATTGTATACATATCCTCGGCAGCCTCTTCCTCGGCAACCTCGATCACACGGTCGGCTGTTATACGACCGGCCAGCTTATGATCCGCATCCAGTACAGGAACTACGATTAAGTCGTTCTTACTGAATATATTACGAACTTCTTCCTGGTCAGCGTCTACTGTGACATAGATCGTATCAGGATCGATCAGAGAGTTTATCTTTATATCTTCACGACTTGTCAGAAGCAATCGGATACGTACATCACCGAGAAACCGCCCCAGGTTGTCTACCACATAGACACTGAAAAAATCCTCATCGATCTCAGCGGCGCGGATCTTCCCGATCGCTTCAGAGACCGTTGAGTTTTCAGTCACATCGATCAGAACAGGGTCCATAATACCGCCCGCCGAGTCCTCCGAATAACTCATCAACTCCTGGATCTGAGCTGAATCAGCAGGCGCAATTCCTTCAAGAAATTCAGCGCTTTCCTGTTGGGGAAGTTCCATCAGAATGTCAGCCGCGTCGTCCGCGTCGAGTTCTGCAACCAGAGATTTTAGTTCGTGGTCTTCAAGAAAGTCAAATATCTCTCTACGAGTCGCTTCGTCAACCTTTTCCAAAACCTCCGCCGATATCGACTTATCCAGAACATCGAAAATAATCCGCCTCTGCTCGTTATCCACTAACTCGACAACTTCAGCGATATCACTGCTTCGCTGTTCGTTGACCAGCTTACCAAGCCCAACGGCATTTCCCGAATCAAGAGCTTCCTGTATCTGCCCTAATAATTGTTTCTGTTCATCGGCCATTGTTTTTACCCGAACAAAGATTTACTATTTCACCCGCCTCAACGACAAAATAACTTAATTTCTCACGCTAAGCAATGCTTTTATAACGAAAAATCGCGACTTTTTTAATATCAGACCATTAACATGCCGATAATATTTATAGTTAGCCCCCCGATTTATTCGGGGGGGGGTTTTTAGGACAAAAAGTGCCAAGGGGCGTCACAATTTCGGTGAAGCAGGCATTTGTACTGTTCACAACGAAAAGCCCTTGCTATTTTACCTATTTTAAGGTAAAATGCTGTTTTGACTTTTTGGACGGACTTTTTAACGAACGTTTATTCGAGGGTTATATGATCAAGGCTATCGGTCGTGTTTTATTAGCAGGGCTTGTTATTGCTCGCAATTTCGCTGTTGCTGCCATCGACCCTTTTAAATTTGTTCGGCGACTTTTTAAATAACATTTATTCGAGGGCTATATGATGAAGTCTATTATTTGGATTATTTTAGCAGGACTTTTAATCACAGGCAATTTCACTGTTGCAGCAGTTGACCCTGCAGTCGTGCAGGGCCAAAATGACTGGACCGTAGACGTCAAGTTCACAAATCTCCAGCAGATCGAGGTCAAGGTCCCCGGCCAGAGAGCCACCCAGCGTTTCTGGTACTCCATCATAACACTGACAAACAAGACAAACCGTGACGTGGACTTCTTTCCCAAATGTCAGCTTATGACCGATACTTTCCAGATCGTTTCCGCCGGCAAAAAAACACCCGCCGCCGTCTTTGAGCAGATCAAAACAAGATACCAGACAAAGTTCCCATTCGTTGAACCGCTCGAAAAAGTCGAAAACAGGATCCTCCAGGGCGCTGACAACTCAAGGGACATCGCTGTTATCTGGCCAGATTTCGACCCCGAAGCAAAAGCCGCAACTCTTTTCATTACAGGCCTGAGCAATGAAACCGCTGTCATCAAGCATCCGGTACTAAAAGACAACGACGGCATGCCAAAACTAATTTTCCTGAGAAAGACCCTGGAACTAAACTACGACCTGGCCAGCGACCCAACCTTCCGCTCAGAAACAAGACTAACATTCAAATCAAAAAGATGGATAATGAGATAAACCAAAATCAGCAACCCCCACAGACAGTTTCCGCTCACGGCAAATTCGGATTGCACTATTTTACCGAGACATACAGGTATATCTTTGGCTTTTGTTCTGTTCCATTTATGCGTTCAACGTAAGCCGATATTATCAAATCCGACTGCATCCATTCATGGAAAGAGCCTGTCAGGCCACGACATACATAACCTGCCTTGACAGCATTTATAATGATCTTTATTGCCTCGGGGTCATGGGGGTTATCTGGTTCAGCTTCAAAAGTTGCTTGCATATCTGTAGACAAATCAGCAAGAGGTAATTTATCTTTGTAATATCGATACCCCTGAACAGGCAACATAAGTTCAAATGGAACTGAAGCGTTTTCAAACGGATGAATAACTGTAAAATCATCATCAGGCAGTTTTGCACCTGAATAACCGAGCAATGCAAAGTCAGATATTACAGCATCAGACTTTAACCGTAAAGCATCGAGAAAACGATTGAAATCCCCACGGCTGCGAGGAGGAAGACGCTTCATAAAAGAAGCCAGAACATCTTTGTAAACAACACCTTTCTCAACTTCAAAGCCCGGATAGCCCTCAAACCCTAAATTTTCAGCTTTTGAAAAGTCTTCGCTATCCTTGAGATACACCAAGTCGGCATCATTGTCATTGCGTATCAACTCAGCAACAAACATCCTCAAACGATTGCCTTTGGTTTTAGTCTGCCAGGAAAGCAAAAGCCTGTCCGGTTCAACTATATATTCAATACACCTCATAATTCTAATGTTTCTTCCAAAATTCTTTTGCGCTCAAAGATCAGCTTCAACATGAAATCCAGTCGCTCTCGTGTTAATTTATACTCAGAGGCAACGGCAACTTCAATTAAGGGAGCTAACACCTCTTCGACCTGTTGATAACTAAAACTTAAATGTTGAGCTATTATAGGCCGGATTTGTGGAAAAGCTATAGTAAATTTTTTCATAAATTCGTAAAAATTAAGCTGCCCCTCTTCATCTAAGGACCATCTCATATGGTGTTTCGCTTTTTTGTGCATCAGATAGCGTTCCAATTTAGCGTCATCAAACTTATCCAAGTTTTCTTCGAGTATTTCATAACCCAGAGCTGTTCCATTATCAAAAGCAGGCGACCTATAATTATTACCAAGTAGCTTTCCATATCTATTAAAGATCAATCCCCAGTTATCTTGATGACGATCTGTATTACCAATGAGGGTGTCAAAAGTTAATACTTCAGTCCAATATTTCAACCATGTATCTTCATCTTGCCATATCCCCCTGATTGTCTCAAAGTTGTGTTTTTCGCCTTTGACTCGGTCGAAATTTTTAATATCTGATTCCATAAACTGACCGCCGGCAATATAACCTTTATCCTTGTCGTCATAAAACCATTCTATCAATGCCGCATAAGTATCAACACCTTTTTCGTAAGTTTTACTTAAACCTATATGTGCCGGAGGAACCCTGACTCCAATAATACAGCCAAATCGATATGCTATTATTTCACACCAAAATTGCCATGGAAATCTGTTCCGAGATAATTTAAACAAGTAACGCCAATTTGATTTGATACACTTTTCTTTGGGTTTTTCAGGAGAAAAATATGCATCCTTAACACGTGCTCCAGATGGATAAACTCCTTCATAAGTATCGTCTCTCTTCCAGTTGCCATCGATAATTATGGGGCTGTTATGAAAGCTGAATTTGTCGGACATTAATCGGTACCAATACTAAACATTGATTCTAAGTGGTTCTGCAATTTACGCTTTACTTTTCCAAAGCCAGTATCTTTTTACACTTCGGGCATCTCACCTTATCGCCCTTATAGTTCGGCGGGACCTTTAACTTCAGTCCGCACGTACATGTCAGGAAGATAAAGCCGTTGACCATTCGCATAATGTCACCGATCTGGTGTGTCTGTTTTTCAAGCCGTTTCTCTTTGGCAGCTTCATCAGCCGCCTGCCTTAGTTCAATCGATTCCTTGCTCAACGCTGATCCCGGCAAAACCGTTTTCTTATGAGTTATATCACTGAACGACCGCGAATAATCCTGAAAAGATGCCCCGTGTGTCATACCACGCAGTATCTTCACACGCTCGGAAATAGGCGGATGCGTACTGCTCAGATCCGAAAGCTTCATCCCCTTTTTCTTTTTAAAAGGATTCACAATATACATCGGCGCCGTAACCTTATTAGCACCAGCTATCTGAGGCGATTTATCATTGGATATCTTTTCCAGCGCACAAGCTAACCCCTCCGGATACCGTGTCAACCTCGCCGCGCCGGCATCCGCCAAATACTCGCGACTTCTCGACAGAGCAAAGTACAACAAGTACGCCATTATCGGCGCCAGAATTGCGCAGACTATCGCGACAACTAACATAACAAGCTGTGCCTGCCCGCCGCCTTTACCGCCGGATGAATATCTCCGCCGAGAACCACCTGTCAGCGAAGAGTAAAACATTCCCCGCAAAAACACCTGCGACAATAATACGATTGACCCCAACATTATCCCCGCCATCGTCACGAACAATATGTCACGATGCAGGATATGGCTCATCTCGTGCGCGATCACCCCCTGCAACTCATCGCGATTAAGCCTGCCCAGCAATCCCGCAGTTATCGCCACCGATGCCGTTTTGGGATTTCGACCCGTAGCAAAAGCATTCGGAGCAGGGTCTGCGATAATATAAACCTTAGGCATAGGCAATCCCGAAGCGATCGCCATTTCCTCGACTACATTAAACAACTGCGGATGATCGTCATGCTTGATCGGCTTAGCTTTACTTGCCATCAAAAGGATCTGGTCACCGCCGGAAAAACTTATCATTGTAAGTATCAGCCAGATAGCCGTCGCGATGATCAGCCCGAAGAATCCACCGTCGGCTCCGAAAAACACCTGCCCAATAACAAACCCCAACCCAAGCAACACCGCCGCCATCAAAGACATCAGTATCAAAGAGTTCCGCTTATTAGCCCGTATCAATTCCCACATAATTAGTTTTGAGTTCTAAGTTCTAAGTTTTTAATTCGTGTACATTCGTGCAAATTCGTGGTTAATTATTCTTTTGTTTTTCTCTCTCTGTGCCCTCTGTGTTCTCTGTGGCTAAAAGAATTAAAAACTTACTTTCGGCACATTTCTTTCTTCAGCGTTTTCAATCTCAAAGAAATCACGTTTACCGAAATTAAACATCCCAGCTATAATATTCGACGGGAACATCTGGGTCTTATTATTAAAGAACAGCACCTGGTCGTTATAGCTTTGCCTTGCGAACGATATCTTATTTTCCGTACTGGTCAATTCTTCCTGAATAGCCAGAAAATTCTGATTAGCTTTCAGGTCTGGATAATTTTCCACCACCAGCATAAACTTACTAAGCGCTTCGCCCATTGCCCCTTCAGCCTTAGCCGCTTCACCAACCGTATTCGCCCCCATCGCCTGGCTGCGAGCCTGCGTTATCGCCTCGAACGTCCCGCGCTCATGTTCCATATAACCCTTCGCTGTCTCCACCAGGTTCGGGATAAGGTCGCACCTTCGCTTGAGCTGAACATCGATCTGCGACCAGGAATTATCAACCTGATTGCGAAGCCGGATCAGAGCGTTGTATATCCCGATCACAAAAAAAATAAACAAAACAACAACAACACCAACAATAATTAGCCCAATCATAATTTTTCTCCTTACCTCAAGTTAATTAATTTCTGTCCTGAACATATCAGCCAACACTTTTTTAATTTTATTCCCCTCATCCAGCTGCGCCCTGTCAATAATATCAGGCAATTCGCCGCTATCGAACCAAAGCCCGTCACCTCTGCCGCACTTATCGATCAACAATACAGGCTCATCGCTGCCAACAGTAACCTTATGCATCTTTTTCCGACAGATGGGACACTTACGTTTCTTCTCACTACACTTGGCATCAACCGCAAACGATTCCAGCAACTGATTCGCACGCTCAGCGTCATCAAGCAAAAGTTCCAACTCACCGGCATCGAGCCAGATACCACCGCAACCCAGACAATGATCGATCTCAACATCGCTCAACTCCAGCGTAACCATCGCGTTCTTACAAACAGGACAATCCATAAACCATGCTCTCCAAAACCATCATTTCCGTTCCAAGCATATTACACCACCCGATAACCCCGGTCAAGAAAATCACACTCAAAATTTGACTTTGTACATTCTTGACGCACCCTCTGCATCTGTTATACTCTTAACCATAATATTAGTACACCCCGTTAAAAGGAGCACGTTATGAACAAGTTGGCTTTAATAATTCTGATCCTGCTGATCAACCCCCCAATTTTCGCACAGGATGCTCATCTTTACGTTGCCATTGACGGCTCGGACAAAAATCCAGGCACCCAGGCCAAACCATTCGCCACGATCAACGCTGCCCAAAAAGCCGTTCGCAAAATGATCGCAAACGGACTCGAAAACGATGTCACCGTCCTCATCGCAGGCGGCACATACACAATCGACAAAACCATCACCTTCACACCCGCTGACTCCGGAACCGATCAATACCGAATTATATATGCCAACGCTCCAGGCCAAACTGTTATCATCAGCGGCGGAAAGCAGATCAAAAAATGGAAGAAAACCAAAAATGGCCTATGGAAAGCCAAAACAAAAATAGACAACTTCCGCCAGCTTTACATTAACGGAAAAAAAGCACAACGAGCAAAATCTCCTGACATCTTCCTGAAAAAAGGTGAACAAAAAGCATGGTGGCAAAACGGCAGGGGCCCTTACACAGGAATCCAGCGAGACGGTGACGATGGCTACCGATCCGATAAACCAGAAATGGCAAAATGGAAAAACCAAAGCGACATCGAATTCATTTATTTTGTCGGATGGACACATACACGATGCAAAGTCGAAGCCATCACCCGTGACGGCGACCAGGCCGTAATAAAAATGCTCCAGCCACATTACA
>JBHPGW010000035.1:0-28301 GCA_042569785.1 Planctomycetota bacterium
TATAGAAATGTAAGAAAAAAATTATTTTGTACTTGAGGGATGGCCTCATAACAGACACGAAGATCACGAAGGACACAAAGAAAAAAGAGTGGATTCCCGCCTTTGCGGGAATGACAAGAATTTTTGACACGGATTAACACAGATTTACGCGGATTCAAAAAAAAATATCAATTATCAATAATAAATAATCAATTATCATGGGAGTGACTAATGGATAAAAACCAGATCGAACAGGAAAAGACGCCGATAGTATTGGTCGTTGACGATAATCAGCAAAACCTCGAATTACTGCAGGCCTATCTTGAAAGTATCGATTGCGAAACTCTTGCTGCGATGGATGGGGTTGAGGCATTGGAAGTTATCGCCAAGCAGCCGCCGGACCTGATCCTGCTCGATGTCATGATGCCGAAAATGAGCGGCTTCGAGGTCTGCAAAAGGCTAAAGAACGACCCCAAGACCGCCGACATCCCGGTAATAATGGTGACAGCCCTAAACGAGTTCGGCGACATCGAAAGAGGCATAGATTCCGGAACAGATGATTTCATAAGTAAGCCGGTAAATAAGCTGGAACTATTAACAAGAGTAAAAACAATGCTGAAACTGAAACACCTGACCGACAAACTCGAACGAACATTAGCCTACCTAAGCGAAGTAGAAAAACAGGCACATACTTCGTGATGCGTATAGCATTTTTTACCTACCATCAAATCAAGCCCCCGATGTAAAATCGGGGGACAACTTCTTTGGTACCATAATTACCCCCTCATTTTACATGAGGGGCTTGTTAATAAATCCCCCAAAAAAAAGGCCGAGCAAAAAAACCGCTCGGCCTGAAATCTGAGAATTTAAGCCCTGCTAAAAGTTATTTATCCTTAGGTCTAAGCCAACAATTCATTTCAATGATATAAGTATCTTCTCTATCGGTAGGTTTAAGCACGGGTGAAAATTTAATGTTGCGATATTTTCCGTCCGGCCAATTGTCAACGCCACCGTTCTCAGAACCTACGCCACACTTTTTTCCTTCATTCAACCAGAGTACTATTACATCATTTGTAGAACTTCGGTAACCTTCATCAGTTATAAAAGTTACATCCAGCTTGAATATTGGCCCGCCTTTTCTTTCGTATGTTTTACGGAAACTCCTGGCAAGCATTCTGCGATAGTTCGAGGGTAATTGGTCGAGAGGTCCGTCATACTTACCATGTAGACGTACAATTGCCGTTTTGATACCTGGCGATCCTTCAATGTCGATCATTATCTCTTCGCCATCGAGCACAATTTCACTTTTGCCGCCATTAGGCATATCAACCGTTGGAGGCTCAAAGAATTCCGCCGGCTTCTCAGCAGCTTCGTAATCAAACATCACCAGGTCGTAATCATTTGAGTCCTTTTCGTATATTTTCATCTGAACAGGCAAAAGAGAATTTCTGCCAACCGTAATTGAAACGCTTTCTATGTCATCTGAGTGTGGATGTTCTTTAGGCGGGTCAAATTCGTATACGAGAAAATCATCGCCAACGTTGTCTGGTATTTGTTGATTTAACTGCTCATTGTCATCTGACAATAAACCTGCGCTAACTAATTCAAGAAAAGTCTGTCCGTTGGCAAATATGGATGGCCCTTTAGTTGTTCGCCTTCCTTGCTCATTAAATCCTTGTTCAATTTGGCCGTCATCGTATATCATCTCGCCCTTATTTCCACAAGTAACGAGTTTGCCGTGATCATACCAGAGTTCAGAATGTCTTATAAAATTATTGCCACGACTTTTTAACCAATATACATGTACATAGTCAAGACGATCGACACGGGTAACAACATCTCCCCATGCAACGGTTGCTCCATCTATTGAGCCACCGAGGTGGTTTATGCCAATCATTACCGCTATTACAATTACTGCGGCGGTTGTTAGTTTTGTTATTTTGCTTTTCATGATATTTCTCCGTGTTATCGGCGGTAGGGCCGATGGGGTTGTTTTAGTTTGTTCGGCCAGAGCGCTATCTATCTGGTTTTGGATTCTTTGGTCCAAATGCTTGCTGGCTTTTAGGTTTAGTTTTTTTATTATATTTTCCGGTTTCATTTTTTTACCTCGTAAACTGGATTCCTGCCTGCGCAGGAATGACAAAACGTTTTTTTTGCCTCGCTACACTATTGTCACCCCTGCGAAGGCAGGGGTCTATAGCTAAATAACTGGATTCCCGCCTTCGCGGGAATGACAAAACGTTTTTTTTGCCTCGCTACACTATTGTCACCCCTGCGAAGGCAGGGGTCTATAGCTAAATAACTGGATTCCCGCCTTCGCGGGAATGACAAGACGGTTTTTTTACCTCGCCATTTAAGAGCGATCTTAATTTTTCCAGGCCATACCTGTATCTGCCCTGGATGGTGTTTATTGAGACGTTATGCATTTGAGCTATCTGTCTGAATTTCAGACCAGAATTCAAATGCAATACGACGGTTTCTCGTTGATCATCTGGCAGCAGAGTCAAGGCGTCTGTCACTCGCCGGCTCTGCTCATCGAAAGCGACCGCAACAGCAGGGGAGTTTTCGTCTGATAAAACATTTTGCACCTGGTCGAGTCCGATACTGCGGGCTCTGGTTGCTGATCTGTTCTTGTCGCGAGCTTTATTTGCTACGCAGACTGATAGGTACGCTTTCAGTGAGCCGGTAAGCTTAAATGTTCCTGCGGACTTGATGAATCCGGCGAAACAATCGTGCACCGCATCTTCAGCTAACGTCTTATCATATAAAAGAGCCGCCGCCAACGTCACCAGATCGTCTTTGTACTTTTCATAGATCCGCCGAAGCGGTTCCATGTTGCCGCGGTTAAACCTTAATATAAGCAGCTTATCTTCGAACATTAACGGACTACCTTTTTCTGTGAATTCACATGCGATCGATCATCAGTTATATAACAACTGTCGACGCTATTTTAGTATAAAAAAAAGCGGCAAAATTAGCTATTTTTTTCGATATCGAGACAGCAGAGCACAATGTCCGAAAACCAGACTTTAAAATCATAACAACCGCTACAGCACACACAATCGCCATATACGCCGAAAAAATAAGGGTTTTACCCCTATATTTAGCAAAAGGGCGGTTAACTACCCCCGTCAGGCGGTCGATACTTATAACAGTGATTAACGGATAGACGTGCAGACATGGACGACTGAAAAAGGTGAAAAGTGTAGGTCTGATTATCCTGTAAATTACTTTTGGATGAGGGTTAAAATGAGCAGATTACTGGAAATACTCGGGTCAGGGATGTCCATCGATATCGCCGATTTGATATTACACTGGTTCGGTGTGATAAGGAATACTGAAGAAGATGGCAGTGACAGTGAAAGCCAATCTAATGGCTCCGGTAACCAACAGCTCGATCAGGTGATCGATCTACTCTGTAACAACAAGACCGAATCGGCGACAGAGAAGTTAAGGCTCTATCTTTTTGACAACCCTTCATGTATGCATGGTCGAATGGCAGCTGCGGTGGTTTGTCTGCAGAACGGTGAACTCGAACAGGCGATCGAGGAATTGACCAAAGTCTATGAAACGGCCCCCAACAATACCATGGCACTATATGCGCTTGGCCATTGTTACGAAAGGCTCGGCAAAGAATCCGAGGCGATCGAGTTTTATCAGGATTGCATCAAGTTTAAAAATTTCCTGCAATTGCCTCACCAACGCCTTGCGGCCATTTACTTTAAAAACTCGCAACTGGAAAAAGCCGTAAGTCAGTACGAACAGTTAAAACTCGAATACCCCGATGACATGTCGACGCTGGTGACACTTGGGTATTTGTACATTGCCTGTCAGAACTATGACTCGGCTATCGAGGTTTTTGATACGGCGATACTTGTACATCCTGACAACTTTCACGAGGTGCCCGAAGAGGTCGAGCAGCTTGTGGCAGAGGGGCATTTCTATGAGGCTCTTGAGAACCTCGATAAACTCATAGAAGAGAATCCGCAGCGGGCAGATATTCTTACTATTAAAGCCGATGTACTGGGGAAAATGGGAGACTTTGAAAACTCTGTCAAACAGTATGAACAGGCTATTGATATGTATCCGGATCTCTTAGAGGCGACGATAAAACTTGGTACCCAATATTTGCGGTCAGGAGGTGCCCAGCTTGCCGCTCAGCAGTTCAATAAGGCAACAGAAATAAACGACCAGATAGTAGACGCTTATATCGGATTGGTGATAGCGTATAAATTGCGAGGCAATGCGGCAGAAGCGGCTTCGACATTGTCACTGGCAGCGGCGATCGGGCCCAATAGTACAATACTTTTTGCCCATACAGCGGCACTGCAGTTCAATATCGCAAGGGGAGTTGAAGTTGCGCTGGAAGATATGAGCAATTCAAACGAAATCGTAAAAGCAATAATCTCCATTCATCGCGAACAGATACGGAATTGTCCGCAAAATCCGGATCTGCTTTACAGGGCAGCTGTGCTAATGATGAGCCTTAATCAAATGCAGCAGGCGGCTATTACACTTACCGAAGCGCTAAAAATAAATCCACTCAATGCACGGGCACGAAATAAACTGGCAATATGTATGTTCGAGACCGGCGAAAATGACCTTGGCATTACGGAACTGACAAAATCACCGCCCCTGGATAAAAACACACTCGACCTGCATTACAAAACCGCGCTGTTATATTGCGACCCTATCAAATTCGCTTCGTCTCTTATCAATCTCGAGCAAAATATGCAGGAAAATTTCGCATGCACTGAGCCTACAGCCAATGTTTCCTTAGTTCTGCAAAATCTGGGCCTGTTGGACCGCGCATCGGCTATGTGGGACAGCCTGGCAGGCACTACAGGCTACGGCTACACAGGTGCGTAAGCTCCGATACATCGGGATTTAGCCCCGGTCTTTGGTCGGGGTTTCACGGTTGCGGTTAAAACAGCGGTTTTCTTTTTTTTCAAAAAAAGTGTAAGGTTTACGGTTGAAATACGTCTATAATTATAGAAGGAACAACCAGGAGCTTTTTTTGGACACTAATTTGCAGGAAAATTTAGTAGCTGATATCTGTAAAGTGGACAAGTCAGCGTATACCATGCTTGTAAAAGCCAGCGCTTCTCGTGTGTTCGCGATTTGCTTTGCTACGGTCGGTAACCGCGCGGATGCCGAAGATATTGCTCAGCAGGCTTTTCTTAAAGGGTATTCGGAAATTGGCCATCTTCGCGACTCTCAGCAATTCGAGCCCTGGATCGCCAGGATCGCGAAGAATCTGTGTATAGATTTTCTTAGGCGAGAGAATCGCAAGACAAATGGTTTGTATGAGGTGGCAGATGGTTCAAATAGCCCAAAAGAATATCCGGAACTTACCGCGGCTTTGGAAAAACTGCCGCAACAGTATCGCGTTATATTGCTGCTGTATTATTTCGATGGGCAAAGCACCGAATCGATCGCTCAGACTTTGGGTACCAGTCGGCGGGCGGTGCATACCCGGATAAGCAGGGCAAGAAAACAGTTGCGTCAAATTTTAGAGGCAATGGGAGACGTATGATGAGTAAGAATTGTAATGATTTTAAAGAACAGATGGCCGGCTTTGTGCAGGGCGATTTGCCTGCGGAAATAGCTGAGCATATTGAAACCTGTCAGTCCTGCAGAAGCTATTTCGAGAAACTGCGGGAAGATGATAAAGAGCTAACTGACTTTGCCGAGTCGATGCAGGGAGCGGTTGAGCGAGTTGCCGATGGGGTGATAAGTTCGTTGGATAACCAGTTGTCAGAAGAATCTGTTAACACTATTACGAAAGGAGCGGTAACGATGAAAACTTTATTGAGAAAAATAGCGGTAGCTGCTGTGATACTTCTTATCGGTACGGTGACGATAGCGGTATTGCACAATACAGTATTTAAAGACAGCGGGGCGGTCAAGGTGGCTGAGCATGGGGAGCAGTTAGAGGAGATCGAAAAACTGTTCGCGGCAGGTGACGTTAAGGGGCTTATCGGAATTCTCGAGAATGACAGGTACAGCTATAAGGCAAAGTTGGCGGCGGCGAATTATCTGGCCCAGCTCGGCGACGACAGCGCAATTGCTGCTCTCGAACAGTTAAGCAGTGCCGAAGCTGATTCGACTGATAATCCATTTGCGGCGGCTATTGCGGTTATCAGTGCGGTAGGAACAACTACTACCAGCGCAGAACCGGTAACTGAATCGGCGGCTGATACGCAGGAAACAGTTGTTGTTGCGGAAATTGAAACCAAAAGTGACCAATTGCTGGGTTTGTTGCCGGGTGATACGCTGTTTTGTTTGCGGGTGAATAATTTCGATGTCGCGATAGGGGGGCTGGACCAGTATTTGACGGGTGTCTCGCCTATACCTATTGGGCTCTCGATGCTGGCGAGGATTCAGCTGGCCGGGCTTGTTGGCGATCCGGCTCTGACAGGGATCAATACGCAGGGTAATTTCGCGGTATTTGGCGCGGCGGTCGACGGAAACAGCATGGCCGATATGTTAATAGTATGGGCACTGCCTGTAAGCCCCGACGCGAACTTCGCTACCGCTGACGCTAACGGCGTCTCTATCGTACAAAGCGGCGGGGCAGCGAAGCCTGATAAAAAAATGCTGGCAACAAGGCTCGGCGAGTTTGTGTTTATGACTTCGCCGAACGGTTATGATAAGTTTGTCTCACTGCGAAAGTCGATCCTGGAAAATACCGGCTCGCTGGCTGGGACACTTGGCGACGATGAAGCTAACACCGCGAGTACAGAGCCGATCTGGGCGTATGCTAACATTCAGCACTGCTCAGGAGTTTTCGGCCCAGTAGCTACCGCGCAGCTTGAGCAGATGAAAGCCCAGCTCAAAAAAATGAAAGATGGGCCGCCAGCTGCGATTATGAATTTTTACTTTGGCGTGTTGGATATTGTGATGGAGGAAGAAGAATTCTTCACCATATCGATCAGGCCCCAGGCGAATGTCTGCAATATTACAGCAAGTACACAAGCGATGCCGGATACGCCTATGGCAAAGATGTTCAGTACAGCACTTGGTGATGGCACGAGCAATAAGCTGTTAGGTTACTTAGATGATGAGGCGATCTTTAATGTAGGCGGCAGGAAAAATGTCGCTTTCTGGGAAGAATACGCTATGAGTCAATTTGATATGATGAGCCTTTTTGTTGATAGCAATATTTCTGAAGAAGCCGTGACTAAAATGGAACAAATAGCAACAGAATTGGTTGCCAGCGCAGGCGATTCGGGAATAGTATCATTTAAATTTGATTCTGATGCCGAAGGCATGTTTCCGTTTTCCATCAAGTATGCCTTTGAAGTTGAAGATCAGCAGAAATGGAACATTGCGATAGAAGACGCTATTGACCTGTGGAACAGCGGGGCCGAATTCTTTTCTAACATAGGAGTCGAAGGTAAGTATGAAATAGAACACAACGTTGACAGCTATAGGGACGTTTCGATAGATGCCATTAAGTGCTCGATGAAGGCGACCGATCCGAATACCGAATTCGGCAAGATGATGGATGCAATGTATAAAGGCGGAGTCGATTATAAGGTGGCGGCGGTTGACGGATTGTGGCTGTCGATTCTTGACAGTAATAGCGGTTCGGCGATGTATGATGCAATCGATCAAGTCAAGTCTGGCGGGCCCAGTGAGATCGCTCCTGAATTCGCGACGGCTATGAGATTTATAACTGAGCCCAACAGTGCCGATTTTGTGGGAACGGTTAATATCGTTCGTTATTTGAATATGGCCGGTGCAATGGCTCGATCGATGGGGGCCCAGGTGTCACCTAACGGTGTTATGATGCCGGAAATTGATGTGCCTACCAATAGTAATCTGGCCTTTGCCGGCAGGGTGATTGGCGATGGTAAGATGTCATATGAGATCGCTTTGCCCAAGGAACATCTGCTTGAAATAAAAGCTCTCCAGGAAATGATGACCCAGAAAATGATGGAAGCTCAGCAACAGGCAGCAGTCGAAGCAGAAGCTGCCGCTGCTGCTGCGGAGGCTAATAGTGTTGATGTAAATGATGTTAACGATCCTTGTTCTGTTGTGGTTGAGGCTGATGCTAATGAATAGGCGTTTTTTGTGGAAAAATGTGTTTTGAATGATTAAGGCTGGGTGTCAAAATCCAGCCTTTTTTTACCCGTCGCTTACGCTCTGGGCTCTGTTTTTTTTGCTTTTTCCATCTGAATCTGTGTAAATCCTGTGTTAATCCGTGTCTAAAAAAATTAAGTAAAAAAATTTCAAAACAGGCTTGCTTATTGAATTGAATTGGGCTATATAGTCAGCGCAATGGAAGATATTTTCGCTGATAGAACAACCAAGATTGACGCGAGCGGTATTCGTAAGGTGTTTGCGTTAGCTGAGTCGATGGTCGATCCGGTGAATCTTTCTATTGGTCAGCCCGATTTTGACGTTCCCGAAGCACTCAAACAACAAGCCATAGAGGCTATCAAGTCAGGAAATAACAAATACTCCCAGACGGCAGGTAATCAGCTGTTAAAGGACAAGATCGCTGATTCAGTAAAAAGTCGATTCGGGTGGGATGATCCGCATGTTCTTGTTACCAGCGGTGTTAGCGGGGGGTTGCTGTTGATGTTCATGTCGCTGATCGATCCGGGTGATCAGGTTATCATGGCTGATCCTTACTTTGTTATCTATAAGCACATCATTAATATGCTCGGCGGAAAATGTGTTTTCGTCGATAGTTATCCGGATTTTAAACTGCCCATCGAGGGAATTGCCGCGGCAATAACAGAAAAAACCAAGTTGATCATAGTCAATTCGCCTTGTAATCCAACCGGTATGGTTTATTCATCCGATGAGCTAAAGGCTTTGGCGGATGTGGCCAGGGAAAAAGATGTGCTGGTTATGACCGATGAGATTTATGAGAAATTCTGCTACGATGGGCCTTGCAGCAGTATCGCTTCTTATTATGATAAAACGCTGGTACTGGGTGGTTTCAGTAAGACCTATGCGATGACCGGCTGGCGATTAGGTTACGCCGCGGTGAACGAATCATTGAAAGAGCTTATCGAGCAGATGACCAAGATCCAGCAGTACACGTTTGTCTGCGCTCCGACGCCTTTTCAGGCGGCGGCGATTGCGGCAATGGATTACGACATGACAGAATATGTCGATAGTTACCGCAGGAAAAGGGACATTATTTATGACGGGCTAAAAGGTAAATTCGAGCTTGTCAAGCCGGGCGGGGCGTTTTACGCTTTCGTCAAGGCACCGGGCGGCTCGGCAACGGAATTTGTAAAAAAGGCCATCGCAAATAACGTGTTGATAATACCGGGCAATGTATTTAGTGAAACCGATACGCATTTTAGAATTAGCTACGCGACCAGCGACGAAAAACTTCGGCAGGGCGTTGAAATATTGAATAAAATTTAGAAGTTAGAATGTAGAATTGAGAATTTAAAAAAGGATTTGATTTTATGGCTAAGGAAATGCTTTTCGGGACGGTGGGTGGATTGGGCCTGTTTTTGTTTGGCATGATGTTTATGTCCGATGGGCTCAAGAAGGTAGCTGGGCAAAAACTCAAAAGTATTCTCGAAACAATGACCAGAAGACGCATGGCAGGTTTTGCGGTCGGTGCTGGAGTGACGGCTATGATCCAGTCGAGCTCGGCGACTACGGTCATGATCATCAGTTTCGTCAACGCGGGACTCTTGACACTCAAACAGGCGATACCTGTAATTATTGGTACCAATGTCGGAACAACAGCAACCGGATGGCTGGTTGGATTCTCGGGATTAGAGGCCTTCAAGATCACCGATTACGCACTTCCAGCGGTGGCGATCGGACTGGGAATGCAGGTATTCGGCAAAAAACAAACTACCAAGAATATAGGCCAAATCCTTATCGGGTTCGGCATATTGTTTATTGGAATAGGCTTTATGAAGGATGCGTTCGCGCCGTTAGAGAATAACCAGGCGATGCACAGAGCTCTGGTATGGTTCGGACAAAACCCGATCCTGGCAGTCCTTGCGGGGATGGTTATTACAATGCTTTTGCAGAGTAGCTCAGCCTCGGTGGCTATGCTGCAGGTGTTGGCGATCCAGGGAGCATTCGGTGCGAACTGGAACGATGTCTTACTTGTGGTCGTTCCGTTTATACTTGGCGACAACATCGGTACGACGATCACGGCTCAGCTTGCGTCTATACAGGGCAATCTGCACGCTCGCAGAGCGGCCTGGGCGCATACGATGTTCAACGTTATCGGTGCGCTTATCTGGTTCTGGTTTATCGGTCCGATCTGCCAACTGGTTACGCTGCTGTTCCCCGGTGAGATCGGCCCAACGAACATCGCATTCTATATCGCGATCACTCATACTATGATAAAAGTTCTTGACTCGATCGTATTTTTGCCGATGACCGGCGTGCTGGAAAAAATTGTAATGCTTATTGTCAAGGGCAAACCAGGTGACATCGAAGCTCGCCCGGTTGTTCTTGACAAGCTATTGTTTGAGACGCCTGTAATCGCGCTGGAGCAGGCAAAGTTTGAAATTATTCATATGGCCAAAAGAGCTCAGAGAGCGGTCAATCGCGCTGTCCGTGGCCTGCTCAAAGATGATAGAGACAGGCTTGATTCGGCTATGCAGAGCGAGGACCTTATCGACCAGCTGCAATTCGAGATAACCGACTACCTGGCAGCCCTATCGCAAAAGCCGTTATCGCGGGAGGCCTCGACAACGGTTCCGGTACTTCTGCACAGTGTTAATGACCTGGAACGAATTGGTGACCACGCGGTAAATATCGTTGAGATCGCCGAGAGGAAGATATCGAAGAAGATAAACTTCAGTGATACAGCTATGGGCGAGGCTAACAAAATGATCGAACAAGCGAATCAAATGTTTGAATCCATTTTGAAAGCTATGGAAAGCAATGATGTCAACTCGGCACAGGCAGCTCTGGTCAACGAAAACCATCTCAACAGGATGCAGATGGAGTTTCGGCGCAGTCATGTTCAGCGTATGACCGAGGGGGCTTGTTCACCCGAGGCGGGGTTGATATTCATCGACCTGGTCGATAATATCGAGAAGATCGGCGACCACCTTACCAATATAGCCCAGGCGATAATAGGTGGGCTGCAATGGGAAGGCATTGACGGCAGTGCCTTAACCGGCGAATATCCGATCATGGACGAATAAAAAAACTCAGAATTAGCTTGTCAACTGGTTAAAAGAAACTACAATTAAATCTATGAAAACTTCACTTCATAAATTTGGGGTTGTCGGTATATGTTTATTCTTGCTCGGCCTTTCAACTGTGACCGCCGAACCAAACGTCTCTGACGCAAATCTGCCCGAGGTAAAAGCAGCCATAATCCCCTGTAAGGGGATGATCGATAACGGCTTATTTGAATCGATCAAACGAAGAACAGAAATCGCTCTCGATAGCGGGGTGACGTATCTGATCTATGAGATCGGTACCTATGGCGGGCTTTTAAAATCAGGCGATGATATTGCCAAGTACTTTATTCTTGAGACTGGCAAAAAGGCGCACACCGTCGCCTATGTGACAACAGAAGCGATATCAGCCGGTGCGATGATAAGCGTTTCCTGTCAGGATATTATAATGCTGGAGAATACCACCATCGGCGATTGCGCACCGATCCAGCTTGGCGGTAAACTCGAAGGTGTCGAACGTGAAAAAACCGAGAGCTTTACGCGGGCCGCTTTTGACCGTGCCGCCGAGGCAAACCGCTATCCAAAGCCACTGCTCAAAGCTATGGTGACTATGCAGACAGAGGTTTACTCTGTACGCAATATCGAGACGGGAAAGGTTGAGTATTTCGAGACAGTTGACTTGCCCAAAGACCCTAACAAATACGATCTGGAGAATAAAAAGTTGATCGTTCCTGATACCGAGCTTTTAACGCTGACCGCTTCGCAGGCTTTGGAATATGGCATCGCAAGGGCAGTCGTTCAGGATCAGGCGGGGGTGCTTGAATTCTTAGGCGAGCGTGACGGCGTGGTCTTTGTCGGCGAGCCTGTGGTGCTTGAAATGATATGGTCGGAAGATATGGTTCGCTGGATCAACTCGCCTGCTGTGATGGGGATACTCATTATGCTTGCGATGCTGGGGGTATATATGGAACTTAATACTCCCGGTGTCGGTTTGCCGGGGCTGGTGGCTCTTATTTGTATAACGATCATTGTCGGCAGTAAATTCGCTATCGATCTGGCTAACTGGGTCGAAGTGGCGATACTTATAATCGGCATCATTTTACTGATAATAGAAGTCTTTGTGATCCCGGGCTTCGGTATAGCCGGTATTTTGGGGATACTCTTTATCATGGCAGGGGTGTTCGGTATGCTTATCAAAAATGCACCCGACGAAATACCCTGGCCTCAAACCCAGATCGACTGGCAGTTATTTATCGATGGCATTTCAGGTCTGGTGATAGGGGTGGTAGGGTTTGGCATTTTCGCCTGGTTATTCGCCAAATATCTGCCTAAGATGCAATTTCTTAGTGGCCTTATTCTGGCTCCGGCAAAAGCTGGACATGGGCAAATAAGTATGACCGCTCCAGCAGAAACTAAAACCCTAACTGTAGAGGTTGGTGACAGAGGTGAGGTTGTATCGCAGTTAAGGCCGGCAGGGCGAGCAAAATTCGCCGACGCAATAGTCGACGTCGTTGCAGAAGCCAATTTCCTTGACAAAGGGACAAAAGTACAGATAATAGAGGTCCATGGCAACAGGGTGATCGTAAAGGGGATCTAAAAAACGCGATACGAAATACGAGGACTTGAATAATGGATTGGTGGCTTGTTTTTGCTGTGTTTTTGTATTTAGCCTCGGCGGCTTTGATAGTAGCTGAGGTCTTTGTCCCAAGCGGTGGGCTGATAAGTGTCTGTGCGCTGGGTTGTGTGATAGGGGGGGTGGCAATTTTCTTCAACCACAGCACAACTTTCGGCTGGGTCGGCGTGGGCATAGCGGCGGTAATGATACCGTCGGTTATCATCTTCGCTTACAGGATGTTTCCCAAAACAAAATTTGGCAAAAGCGTTACACTTACTCCGTCTGATAGAACCAGGGGTGACGCGATTCCCGATACCGACGAACTTAAAGAATTGCCCGGCAAGGTCGGCATTGTCGTTACGCCGTTAAGGCCGGTAGGGACGTGTAACTTCGATGGACAGAGGATCGAATGCGTAGCTGAAGAAGGCTACGTCGAAAAAGATAAAAAAGTCAATGTTATTAGCGTAGAAGGCTCGCAGGTAACAGTTCGTGTAATTGAGCAAGCATAATTGAAAGGAAGATAAAATGAATAATTTAGCAAATTCAATATTGGCAGTAGATGATCCTGCGCAGGTTATTGTTACGGCCCTGCTTTTCATAATTGGTATTTTTATCTTAGTTTTTTTCCTGCTGTTTTTAAAATTTTTCAGGTTGTGGCTGCAGGCGAAATTATCGCGTGCCGACGTCAAGTTTTCCGAGTTGATCGGAATGTGGCTTAGGAAGGTAGATACCAGAGTTATCGTCCTTAGTAAAATTACAGCGATCCAGGCAGGGCTAACAGTGACAACACGTGACCTGGAAAGCCATTATCTGGCAAGGGGTTCTGTTCCTACCGTCGTTCGTGCGCTGATAGCAGCCAACAGGGCTAATATCGAGCTATCACTTCAAACCGCAACCGCTATCGACCTTGCCGGCCGTGACATCCTCGAAGCCGTACAAACTTCGGTTAATCCGAAAGTGATCGATTGTCCCGACCCGGAAAAAAGCAGAGGCACTATTGATGCCGTCGCTCAGGACGGGATTCAACTCAAGGCAAAGGCTCGTGTTACCGTCCGGGCGAATATTGAGCGCCTTATAGGCGGAGCCACACAGGAAACGATTATCGCCCGAGTCGGCGAAGGAATTGTCACGACTATCGGCAGCGCGATAACTTATAAGTCAGTATTGGAAAATCCGGATAATATTTCCAAATCTGTTCTGGCTAAGGGCCTTGACGCCGGCACTGCCTATGAGATACTCTCTATCGATATCGCAGACGTCGATGTTGGTGAAAACGTTGGTGCCCAGTTACAGGCCGCCCAGGCTGAAGCGGATATGCGACGGGCGAAAGCTGAAGCGGAAAAACGCAGAGCGATGGCGGTGGCTCGTGAACAGGAAATGCGTGCGCTCGTGGTCGAGAATGAATCGAAAGTGCCACTGGCGATGGCTGAAGCTTTCCAGAAAGGTAATCTCGGCGTGATGGATTATTATCGGATGAAAAATATAAATGCCGACACCTCAATGAGAGATTCGATCGCAAAGCCAAAACAGAAAGAATAAGGCAGGAGTCAGGATAGGGTATGGATTTCATAGCATATTTGATTTTGGCAGCCCGCGATAGAGGCCAGGGCAAATGGATATTTCCTATTGTCCTGGCGGTATTCTGGGCTGTGGGCGGGATACTAAAAGCCAGGGCGAACAAGGCCAGTACTATGCGTGATGAGGAAAAAGAGCAGCAGCATCAGCCAGAGCTTGCTCATCCTCAGCCGCGTCGCAAGAGAGCAGAGCTATTTGAACCGGGCCCCGTAACCGTTAGTCCAGCGCCCGTACAGAAAAGACGCAAAGTCCATGACAGGATAATTCAAACTAATATCGAAGGCCTTAAGAGCAAGATTGATGGAATCACCAGAAAAGAAACACCACAGCAGTCCCTTGAGACCTCCGGCCCAATTTTACGGTTTGAAGAGCCAGACGAACTGAAAAAAGCGATCCTGTACCACGAAATCCTCGGAAAACCCGTTTCTCTGAAAGAATCCCAAAGCTTTTAACGCTTAAATCAAAAGAAAACGCCTCTTTGAATGGCAAATTATCTTTTTGAATCGACATCCGTATTTTCCCTTGAAAAACCAAATCCCAAATCCAAACACCCTACCCAACGTCCCATAATATATGTTATGTTTCATTGGGCTTTTTGCGGTTCATTTTCTTCTGTGGTATCCAAAATATCCATCAATTTAAAATACTTGTTAATCTTGTCAAAAGAGTGTATCATACCCGCCAATGGCGACTCATTTGAAAAATATACAGTTTGGCGATCCCAATATACTTCGGGATTTTGAGGTACTTGGCGACGATCCAACCGACCTTGAGGATTTACTCAACAATGAGAACGGTTACCTGCGAGAGAACAACCACTATTTTAAACTGCCCGACGTGATCGGCATACTTCCGATCAGAAATGCCGTCGCCTATCCGGGGACCGTCACGCCACTGGCCGTAGGCAGGCAAAAAAGCAGAGCACTCTTAAAGGACATTCAGCCAAACGAATCGATCATTGGATTAGTCACACAGCACAATCCTGAAACGGATAAACCCAATTTTGGTGATATATATACCGTCGGGACAGCTGCTTCGGTTTTAAAGGTCATTAAAATGCCCCATGGCTCGGTACACGTTGTCGTACACGGCCTGACCAGGTTTAAAATAAAACAGTTCGTAGCAACAGAACCATATTTAAAAGCAAAGGTCGAGTTACTACAGGTCAAAACAAGAATGACCAAAAAGCTCCAGGCACTGATAGTAAACGTTCGTCAGGCCGCCAATCGGGTGATCGCTCTAAGCCCAAACATACCCGAAGAGGCCTCTGTGCTTCTGGAAAATATCGAAGACGCATCAGCATTAGCCGATTTCCTCGCAGCGAATCTACACATCAGTATCGAACAAAAGCAGAAATTGCTCGAAGAACTTAACCCGGGCAAAAGGCTCGAAAAAATTTCCATCGCACTGGCGAATCAGCTCGAAGTCCTCGAACTCAGCCACAAAATACAGGGAAGAGTCAGAGATTCGGTCGACAAGAGTCAGCGGGAATTCTTCCTGCACGAGCAGCTAAAAGCCATACAATCAGAGCTCGGCAAAGGAGACCGCCAGACCGAAGAGATCAAGCTGATCAAAAAGAATATTAAAAAAGCTAAAATGCCGAAAAAGGTCGAAACCGAAGCCGTTCGAGAACTCGACAGATTAAGCAAGATACACCCATCTTCGCCGGAATACAGCGTTATTCGAACGTACCTGGACTGGGTATGCGAACTGCCATGGTCGATTGAAACCAAGGATCGGCTCGACATCGACAAGGCACAGCGTATATTGAATGCAGACCACTATAACCTGAGAAAAGTCAAAAAGCGTATTCTCGAGTTCCTCGCCGTACGCAAGCTCAACCCAAAAGGCAAAAGCCCAATACTCTGCTTCGTAGGCCCGCCAGGAGTAGGCAAAACGTCACTTGGTAAATCCATCGCACGGGCAATGGGAAGAAAATTCATCCGAATTTCGCTCGGCGGAATAAAAGATGAAGCCGACATTAGGGGACATCGAAGAACATATATAGGTGCCCTGCCAGGCAGGATCATGCAGGAACTGAGAAAATGCAATAGTAAAAACCCCGTCTTTATGCTCGACGAACTCGACAAGATCGGAAACGATTTCAGGGGTGACCCAGCAAGTGCTCTGCTCGAAGTACTCGACCCGGAGCAGAATTTCAGCTTCACCGACCATTACCTCGATCAGCCTTTTGACCTCTCCGGCATCATGTTCATCGGTACCGCCAACTATACAGAACCCGTCCCCCCTGCTTTGCACGATCGCATGGAAGTAATAGAGCTACCCGGCTACACCGAAACTGAAAAACTTAACATTGCGAAAAAGTATCTCGTACCGCGGCAGCTTACCCAGCACGGATTAGACAAAAGCAAGTTGACCATAAAGGATGATGCGATAGCTGCTGTGATTCGAAGCTACACCAGAGAGGCAGGCGTCAGAAATCTGGAAAGAAAAATTGCCGCGATCTGCAGAGCCGTTGCTACTGACATCGCCCGAGTCAAAATAAGACGCGCCACTATCGACCGAAACAAGCTCTCGAAAATTCTCGGCCCAGTCCGATTTGAATCAGAACTCGCTCTTAGAACCGCCATGCCAGGCGTCGCTACGGCTCTTGCCTTTACGCCGGTCGGTGGTGAGATTTTGTTTATCGAATCCGCCTCAATGCCAGGCAAAGGTCGCTTACAACTGACAGGACATATCGGCGATGTGATGAAGGAAAGCGCACAGGCCGCTTTTTCAGTAGTAAAGTCAAACGCTCAAAAACTAAACATCGATTCCGAGCGATTCAGCAAATTCGATTACCACATTCACGTCCCGGCCGGTGCCATCCCTAAAGACGGCCCAAGTGCCGGCATCGCGATGTACATATCATTGGTAAGCCTGATATTAAAAACTCCGACACGTCCTGACGTTGCCATGACCGGCGAAATTACCTTGAGAGGCCTGGTTTTACCCATCGGCGGATTAAAGGAAAAAGTCCTCGCCGCAAAACAGGCCGGTATAAAAACTGTTATAATTCCTGCCAGAAACAAAAGAGACGTACCGGAAATACCGCCGGAAGCTAAAAAAGATTTGAAGTTTGTCTTCGTAAAAAATACTAACGAAGCGCTAAAAGCTGCGCTTACAAACGGATAATTATTTATGGAAAACATAAAAGTTTACGACACTACTCTTCGCGACGGAATGCAGGCTCAGGGTATCAGTTACTCGCTTGAAGATAAGCTTGAGATAGCCAAATGTCTTGACGAGCTTGGTGTCAATTATATTGAAGGCGGTTACGCCGCGTCGAATCCCAAGGAAATGCAGTTTTTCACCGAGGCGGCGAAGCTTCGATTGAAAAACTCAAAACTAACCGCTTTCGGCAATACTCGAAGGGCAAATACCAGGACCTCTGATGATATTTCCCTTAAGGCGATTGTAGCATGCAAGGCCCCCGCCGCCACTCTTGTCGGCAAAACCTGGGATATGCACGTAAAAAAGGTGCTCGGCTGTTCGCTTACCGAAAACCTCAATATCTGTGCCGACTCGGTAAAGTATCTGAAGAAACGAAACATCGAAACAATTTTCGACGCGGAGCATTTCTTTGACGGCTACAAGAATAACCCTCAATACGCGATAAAGGTACTGGCCGCCGCAGCCCAGGCAGGTGCTGACGCACTTATACTCTGCGATACTAATGGCGGCACAATGGTCAACGACATCTACGAAATCACCAAAACCATCTGCAAAGAATTTTACGATCTCACCATCGGGATTCACACACATAACGATACTGACTGCGCAACCGCGGGAACTTTAGCCGCCGTCAGAGCGGGTGCAAGGCAAATACAGGGAACAATAAATGGACTGGGCGAAAGATGCGGCAACGCTAACTTGTGCATCGCGATACCAAACCTGGCACTCAAGATGGGCTATAAGGTTCTAACCGAAGAAAAGATTAAAACCCTTACCGAAGTTTCAAGATTTGTCTTTGAACTTGGCAATCTGAACCCGGCAACGAATATGCCCTATGTCGGCGAAAGTGCTTTCGCCCACAAAGCCGGCCTGCATGTCGACGCACTGAGAAAAAACAAATCTACATATGAGCACATCGATCCAAAGCTCATCGGTAATGAAAGAAAATTCCTCATCTCAGAACTCAGCGGACGATCAAATGTCCTGGCTGCTCTCGAAAAAGTTAAGATCGCAGAAGACAAAAAACTGGCTAAAAAAATCCTTATAAAGGTACAGGACCTTGAAAACCAGGGATACCAGTTCGAGGCCGCAGACGCCAGTTTCGAGTTGCTTATAAAGAAAATCATCGGGACATATAAGCCGGCTTTCGAGCTTATTAAATATTTTGTAACAACTGAAAAAAGAGCCACCGGCGAACTGGTCACCGAAGCCACTGTAAAGCTCAAAGTTGGTAATGTGATCGAGCACGTTGTAGGCGAAGGTGACGGCCCGGTTAACGCACTCGATGCGGCATTGAGAAAATCATTGAAAAATTTCTACCCCTGCATTAACGATATACACCTGATCGATTACAAAGTCAGGGTCGTAAACGCCAAAGCTGGTACCGCCGCGAAAGTAAGAGTTATCATTAAGTCTCGGGATAAAAATACACTTTGGGGAACGGTTGGCGTCTCTGAGAACATCATCGAGGCTTCATGGCATGCCCTGGTCGACAGCATAGAATACAAATTGCAAAAAGACGAAAAAAAACTTAAAGACTGAGCGCTACAATTTATCGCAAACGTTCAGCCTGAATAATTTACATTATTGTTTCTGGCTTACTTTCTGACGTTTTTTCTTTCGGCGAGGCGGTGAGGGCTCTTTTGTTTCCGGCATCTTACCATTTGCGGCAACCTGAACTGCCTGCTCAGCTGATGCCGCGAATAAGTCGGCACCGATCTCTTCCCAGAGTCCTTTGGCTCGATTGAACAATCCACCTGATACCATTATAAGAAGGTCAGGATCGGCATTCACTTCCTTAATAATATCGATTAACTCGCGGATTTTAGGAGCCTGCTTGGCAGTTGAACCGTAGATCAACAGAACATCCGGGCAATATTCATGTGTAAAAGCAAGTACATCGTCATTGTTCAGCCCGCCACCGAGAAATCTTACTTCCCACCCGTCACTCTCGAACAGATCCGCCATGATCTGTGCACCGAGTTCCTGTATCTCATCCTGAGCACAGCATACCGCTATCTTCTTGCCCTTACTTTCCTTACGAGGCAGTTTATTTTGAAGCTGATCAACGATCGTGCGGTTGATCCTGGTTGCAAGATGTTCCTGTGAAGTTGTGATCCTGTCAAGTTTGACCAACTTCTCTATTTCGACCATGACAGGCCAGATGATCTGGACATAGACCATATTTGCAGGCGTTCCGATTTGCAGAGTCTCTTCTATAACAGATCGAGACTGTTTTCTATCACCTTTTAGTAAAGCATCCATATATCGTTCAAGAGTAGCTTCTGAAATCATAATTTATCTCCTTAGCAAAGCACCTATTCGCTGCACAATTCCCATATTCACTTTTTAAACCCTTTGTTTCTTGCCCGTATTAACTTAGGTAATATACGTATCGGAAAGAGATGTAAAAAATCTTTAGTTAAAATGGGTAATCTGCGAAAAATAGGAAACTTTTTTTGCTCGATAATGAACCTTGGTAGAGAGTTTTCGGCAACTAATTTGCCAAAAATGCTTTATGTCCAATAAAAACAATAAAAACAGCTATTTTCAGTTAATATTTCTGCCGTTTATGTACGATAAATTCATTATTAGACATTTACATTCACAAGTTGAATACTTATGGTATACGCTGTAAATTGTTGCCCTCAAGGCTGCGAGATATTTAATTTGGGAGTAAGGCCATGATTGCTTCGTTTGGTCGGGACATTATCCAAAGTATAGTTGGCGTGGGCCAATTTGCGGCTTTCGTCTGGCGAGCTGTTGTGGTATCGCTTAGATGCTTCGTAAAGAGCGATACTTATCCACTGATATGGACGCAAATGCACATTATAGGCGTCAAAAGCGTACCGGTCATAATGGTAACAGGCGCTTTCGTCGGCATGACCCTTGCCATACAGGCTTACGACCAGCTTGCCGGTATGGGACTCGAAGAGAGATTGGGTGTCTTAATTAACGTTTCAGGCGTGAAGGAATTGGGTCCGGTTCTTGCCGCGGTTATGCTCGCCGGACGTATCGGAGGGGCTTTGACAGCCGAGTTAGGCACAATGAAAGTTACTCGGCAGATCGAGGCGGTAAAAAGCATGGGCACCGACCCCATCGCATACCTGGTCGCGCCGAGGGTTCTGGCATGTTTACTGCTTACTCCATTTCTGATCATCTATGCCGACCTGCTGTGCAGTTTAGGCGGATATTTCGTCAGCGCTTTTCACTTTGGCATCAACTCAAGACCATACTGGAGTTACTCTGCTGCCGGTGTCGAGCTTTGGGACGTAAATATCGGGATTATAAAGGGCTTTTTCTTCGGTGGAGCGATAGCGGTTATAAGTTGCTACAAGGGCTTTACATGCAAAGAAGGGGCTCAAGGCGTCGGACAGGCCTGTACAGAAGCTTTTGTGGCAAGTTTTATTTCAATACTCGCGATCAATTTTGCTCTTGGAATAATTTTCAAAGCTATTTACAATACATTCTGGCAACCGATGAGCCTGATATGATAACTGATTGTTACTGAAAAAATAAGGCCCAAAGTGGAACAAAGCGAACAAGAAAAAAAAACCGATACCATCGACGATAACAGCATCATTGTCGTCAAAAATCTTACAAAACAATTTGGCACCAATCTTGTTTTAGACGACCTGTCACTGAATATCGAAAAAGGAAAGACCACTGTAATTATTGGCCCCAGTGGTTGCGGCAAAACTGTTTTGATAAAGCATTTGATAGTTTTGTTAAGGCCCAGTTCAGGTCAGGTCTATTTCGATAACCAGCGAATTGATGATATAACTGAAGCTAAGCTAAGCAAAATCAGAACTCGATACGGATTTCTATTCCAGGGAGGCGCCTTGTTCGACAGCCTGACAGTAGCCGAGAACATACTCTTTCCAGTTAGACAGCATTATAAAATAACGCACGTCTCAGGCGCAATGGAACTTGTAAATTCAAAGCTCGCAATGGTTGGACTGGCAGGTTTCGAGAATTATTACCCAACTAACCTTTCAGGTGGACAGGCCAAGAGGGTAGCACTGGCAAGGGCTATAGCGCTGAATCCGGAAGTTATTCTATATGACGAACCGACCACAGGCCTGGACCCCATACGCTCGGACATTATCAACGAGCTTATAATCAAGCTCCAGAGAGGCCTGGGACTAACGAGCATTGTTGTCACGCACGACATGACAAGCGCATACAAGATCGCCGACAGAATCGTTATGCTGCACAAGGGCAAAATTATCGCCGATGGTAACGCTGAGTATATCCGTGAACATTCTGATCCTGCTGTTCAGCAGTTCATTAAAGGCCAGGTCAGCGAAGAAGACCTCAAAGCTCTTCGCACCAGCGGCGACTTTTCTTTCAGTCAACTGTAATAAAAACCAGAATACAGGAGTCAGAATGTGCGGCAATCTCAAATCGTAAATCGTAAATCGAAAATTTCCCCGGGGGTATTACAAAATGGCAGCCGAAACTCTTAAAAAAGCGGTGCTTTGGGAACCAGCCAAAGACAAAAAAGTTCAATGCCATCTTTGCGGTTGGAATTGCCTGATAAGCCCGGAAAAAACCGGCCATTGTAACGTGCGTAAAAATATTGACGGAACACTTTACACTTTCGCATACCATCGCGTTTGCGCCGCCAATGCCGACCCCATCGAAAAAAAACCGCTCTTCCATTTCCAGCCTGGCTCCAGGAGTTTTTCTATAGCTACACTTGGCTGCAATTTCCGTTGCGACTTTTGTCAGAACTGGCAGATAAGCCAGGCAGCTATAGAGGATTTACAAATACAGAGACAGAAGATCAAACCAGAGGAGATCCTCTCTCTGGCTATTAGCCAGGGATGTAAGTCGATCGCCTATACCTATACCGAACCGACGATATTCATGGAACTTTGCGCCGATTGCGGTATGCCGGCAAAAGAGCATGGTTTGAAAAATGTTTTCGTCAGCAACGGCTATCAAACTAAAAGGGCAATTGATTTCGCTTCCAAATTCCTCGATGGGATAAACGTTGACCTAAAAGCGATCACTGAAGATTATTATATGAAACATTGCAAAGCCAAACTACAGCCTGTACTCGATACTATAAGCTATATCGCCAAAGAGACCGACATCTGGCTTGAGGTTACAACCTTGCTTCTACCTGGCGAAAACGATTCCGAAGACCAGCTAAAACAGATCGCCGAGTTTCTCATCACCCACGCAGGCCCCGATGTACCATGGCACATCAGCAGATTCTATCCGCAGTACAAATGCCTCGATACCGAATCGACCCCCATAAGCTCACTCGAACGTGCCATGAAGATCGGAAAACAGGCAGGACTGAGATACGTCTACCCGGGAAATGTACCAGGCTCAAAAAATGAAAGTACATTTTGCTACGATTGTGGTAAAATGCTTATCGAACGCGTTGGCTATCAAATTAAAGCTAACAACATTGTTGAAGGAAAGTGCCCCGATTGCGATACAAAAATCGCGGGCTTTGAACTATGAAAATTTTAGCAGACAGAAACATACCATTTGTAGCAGAATATTTTTCCTCTATCGGCAACGTCCAAACCATCGCAGGACGCGACATCACCGCTAAGGCACTGACTGAGATCGACATTCTACTAATCCGCAGCGTCACAAAAGTCACCGCTTCTCTACTGGCAAACAGTAACGTGCGTTTCATCGCCACCGCGACTATAGGCATCGACCACATAGACCGGCAATATCTCAGTCAAAAAAATATAGGCTTTGCTTCTGCCCCCGGCTCGAACGCAAACTCGGTTGCAGAATACATCGTTGCCGCCCTGCTCAATATCGCACAAAAAAACAACATCACTCTGCATGAAAAATCGATTGGCGTTATAGGCGCAGGAAATGTAGGCTCCAAAGTAGCGCAAAAGTGTGCCGCTCTTGGAATGAACGTCCTTCTAAACGACCCGCCCCTGCGAAGAGAAACTAACGATTCCAAATATCTCCCGATAGAAAAACTTTTCGATTGTGATTTTATAACGATTCATACCCCGCTGACTCACCAAGGCCAGGATAAGACGTTTCATCTGGCTAACGAAAAATTTTTCAACTCGCTAAAAGATGGCTGCACCTTCATCAATACTTCACGAGGAGCCGTAGCCGACACCAACGCCATAAAAAATGCTATTACTGCCGGCAAATTAAAAGCAAGCGTACTCGACGTCTGGGAAAATGAACCAAATATCGATACCGAGCTTTTAGAGATGACCGACATCGCAACCCCGCACATTGCCGGCTATTCATACGACGGCAAAGTTGCAGGCATGATAATGATATACAAAGCAGCCTGCGAACATTTCAACCTTACACCCAAATTTGACACTGTCGATTTTCTACCTGCCCCGCCCCTGCCGCAACTGCAAATAAACGCACAACCCAATCAACAACAAAAAGTGCTGTTAGAGACTGTCGAAAAAATCTATGACATCAAAAGCGACGATGCCGGATTAAGAGATGTCTTGAAAACACCAGCAGATGAAAGAGGAAAATTCTTCACCCAACTAAGAAAGAACTACCCCATTAGAAGAGAGTTCCAGAATACTACTACTATATCAAGTGACAGCAAACTAAATGAAATACTAACAGGGATCGGATTTAAGATATGAGTAAGAGACCTTCTGATATTCTTAAATGGCCCAAAGGCTGCCTGGATTTTTCAGCAGGCCCACTGATAATGGGAATTTTAAATGTAACCCCCGACTCATTCAGTGATGGCGGCCATTTTCTCGACACCGAAAAAGCCGTTCAACATGGCCTGCGGATGGCTGAACACGGAGCGGCTATTATCGACATCGGCGCTGAATCGACACGTCCAGGCTCTGAACCGGTCAGCCCTGACGAGCAGATTGCCCGAGCGATACCCGTAATAGAATCGCTGGCGAAAAAAACCGACATACCTATCAGCATTGACACTTACAACTATGAAGTTGCCAACTCTGCCGTAGACGCAGGAGCCTCGATCATAAATGACATAACCGCCCTGAATGACGAGCGAATGGCAAAAATGGCCGCCGAGCAAAAACTGCCCGTCATTCTAATGCACATGCAGGCCGATCCGGCTACGATGCAGATCGAGCCGAAATACGAAGACGTAGTCACCGAGGTCATTGACTTTCTTACCAGCAGAGCAAAACGAGCGGAACAGGCCGGTATCGAAAAAGAGAAAATTTTCATAGACCCCGGTATCGGTTTCGGCAAAACGACCGAGCACAATCTTTTGCTCCTGAACAGCATCCACAAATTTGTAGACACAGGCTACCGCATACTCATTGGTACAAGCAGAAAAAGATTTATAAGCCAAATTATCGGCCGTCAGAACCCCGCAGAGAGAATCTTCGGTACAGCCGCTACCGTAGCTTTCTGCGCCGCCCATGGAGTATCGGTCCTGCGAGTGCACGATGTCACCGAAATGAACGATGTCGTAAAAACTGTAACTGCCATCAAACGCCTATCGTTCTAAAATGGGTTTTTTTGAAATTACCTCACAAAAACATTGCAACTTCGTCGAAAAATAAGTATATTGCAAAATTCGTATAAGTATTGAACTGGTTAATTTGTTTTGCGTTAATTGAGATGATCTTAACAAAAATTCTTCAGGCAAGTTCCGTAAAAGTGCCGCTGGAAAACAAGGACAAAGAAGCTGCGATTACCGAGTTGGTCGATTTGTTAAACGATGACGGCTTACTGTTGGATAGAGAAGTCGCTTTAGATGCTGTTTTAGTACGAGAGAAAACCAGAAGTACCGGCATAGGCTCAGGGATTGCGATACCACACGGAAAATGCAAAGCCGTAAAGGAACTCGTAATGGCCCTGGGTATTGCGCACGATCCGATCCCTTTCGACAGTGTTGACGGCAAAGACGTGACTATAATTCTTCTGCTTGTATCACCAATAGATCAAACAGGACCTCACATTCAGGCACTGGCCAAAATCAGCAGATTGATGCTTGACAATGAATTCAAAAAGCAGCTTGAACAGGCCACTTCTGTCGAACAGGCATATGAGCTTCTAAGTAACAAAGAAAACCAGTAGCCTGCGTCAGTTATTTCTGCCGACAGTCGCGTTGTTCTCCCAGAGGATAAGGCTAAGATCGTACGGATTCACCATATCGGCGTGTTTGGGCAGAACACGTACTGCCATCCCCTGCCGCCCCGAACACTTACAAGGCATAAGACCGACGAAAACATGCTCACCACCGGATTGACCGTTGGACTTATGCTCCATCTGAACAGAAACACCTTCTGAGATGTTCCCCCACGAATCGACCGGACCATGATAGAGTTCTACCTGAATATCATCAGGGGCGATCCCACCGAGTTTGATCAAAGCATTTACAGAAAGCCTGGAACCAACTTTAAGCTGCGTATTTTTCAAATCCACTGGGGGGCCTTTTTGACCGTTTTTAACCTGAACCTGAACATCTTTAATTTCCAGTTCAGCCCATTTTTTCTTCATATTAGACTTCCACGCAGTAAAGGCTTTTGCTCTTGTCATATCTTCTGTCGCCAGATACTTCCACTTTTTTGCGGCAGGCATATAGAACCCACGAGTATAGTCGATCACCATCCTGTTCGTATTAAAACAGGGAGTTACTGCCTTGATCGTATTTTTCATTCTTCGTATCCACGCTCTTGGCAGATTATCAGCACTGCGGGTATAGTACAAAGGAACCGCCTCTTTTTCCAGTATGTTATAAATTGCCTGCGACTCGACCATATCCTGATAAGCCGTATCGTCATAGTTTTCACCCGAACCGATCGCCCACCCAACCTCAGGGGCATAAGCTTCACACCACCAACCGTCCAGAGTGCTCATGTTTATTGCGCCGTTTAATGCCGCCTTCATTCCGCTTGTACCGCTCGCTTCCATTGGTGGACGCGGGTTGTTAAGCCAGATATCTACTCCGCGAACCATAAAACGGGCAAGATTAATATCATAGTCTTCAAGAAAAACGATTCGCCTTCGGACATCGTACTGATTGGCGAAATGAATGATCTGACGAATGATCTCTTTACCCTGAGTATCTTTGGGATGAGCTTTGCCGGCAAAGATGATCTGCACAGGCCTGTCTGTATTACTAAGAAGTTTTATCAATCTCTTAGGATCTCTAAGCAGCAAATTACCACGTTTATATGTCGCGAACCTTCTGGCAAAACCGATCGTCAAAGCTTCAGGGTCGAGTACTTCTTCTGCCCAGTTCAATTCCGTATGATATGTACCTCGTCGCTGTATCTGAGCTTTCAGCTTAGTTCTGGCAAAAGCGACCAGCTGCTCTTTAGCCCGCTGATGAGTACGCCAAAGCTCCTCATCAGGGATAAGGTTAACATTTTCCCATATCTCTTTGCCGGCCATTCCGTCTGCCCAGTCAGGGCCAAGATACCTTTCGTACAAAGAGTTCAATTCTTCACTCAACCAGCTTTTGGTATGTACGCCATTGGTGACAGAGCCGATCGGAACTTCCTCAACGGGAACCTCAGGCCAGATCGAATACCACATCTTACGCGAAACCTCACCGTGCAGTTTGCTTACGCCGTTCCTGTACGAACTCAGCTTCATCGCCAATACCGACATCTTGAATCCCTCGTTGTCGTTAGTCGGATTAACTCTCCCAAGGCCTAAACATTCTTTTTCACTTATACCAAGTCTCGAAGAAAAAGCCTGTAAATACTTCTTAGCTAACTCTACCGTAAATTCATCGTTGCCAGCCGTTACAGGGGTATGTGTCGTAAAAACATTCCCGCAGCGAGTAGCCTCCAGAGCTTCGGCAAAGTTCAGCTTATCAGTTTCCTGGAGCTGCCGTATCCTTTCGATACCCATAAACGCCGCATGACCTTCGTTCATATGGCATACGCTCGGAGCGATGTCAAGCGAGTTCAATGCTCGCAAACCCCCTACCCCAAGCATTAGCTCCTGACAGATACGCATCTCATTGTCACCGCCATAAAGATTCGCTGTTATCATACGGTCCTGCGGTGAATTAGACTCAACATTGCAATCGAGAAGATACAGTTTTACTCTCCCGACATCAACACTCCAAACCTGGGCGTTTACATTTCTGCCGGGATATTCAACTGAGATCGTGACAGGCTGCCCGTCGTCTTTTTCGAGAAGCTTAACCGGCATATTATAAAAATCGTTGTCGGCGTAAATCTCCTGCTGCCATCCGTCAACATTCAGATACTGCCTGAAGTAACCCTTTTGATACAAGAGCCCGATAGCCACAAGCGGAATACCAAGATCAGAAGCGCTTTTCAAATGATCACCCGCCAGTATACCCAAACCGCCTGCGTAGATCGGCAGAGATTCATGTATACCGAACTCAGCACTGAAATAAGCGATAACAGAATTGCTATCGCCAACCTCATTCTTCTCAAACCACTTCGTACTGCTAAGATACGACTTCAACTTTTCTACCGCCCTGCTAAGTTCACACAGAAAACCCTGATTCTTCGACAGGTAATCTAATCGTCCCTGAGACACTCCGCCGAGAAGTTTGATCGGGTTATAACCGCATCGTTTCCACAATTCACTATCAACGCGTTTGAACAGCGCCACGATATCCAGGTTCCAACACCAGTACATGTTCCGGGCCAGAAGCTCTAATTCCTTGATCGAGTCCGGCAACGCCGGCAAAACCGTAAAGCTGCGTACACTTGGCATTTCTACCTCTCATTTCTTGTCTAATACAAACTAAAGATATACAATCCACATAGCATCTTCTGCACAACTATTAACCTAATCGACAATCCCCCCCCCCACCTTAACCACCAAAAAGCTATTGTTGCAATCAAAGCAGTAGCGCCTCCTTGTATAAAAAG
>JBHPGW010000036.1:0-27414 GCA_042569785.1 Planctomycetota bacterium
AACAGGATAAAAATATAGAAAAATTTGGTTTGACGGTGTTGGAGTTTGGTGGTAGTATGGCCGTGGCTGGTGCCCCGTGACTCGTGACCCGAACAACAGGGGAAAATTGGCGGGGATTTTAGCGGTTTAGGAAAAAAAGAATTTTGCAGAAGGGTCTATAATTGAAGGAAAAGGGATACAACCACAAAATAATATCTTGCAGTTTCATTTATAATGCATATAATTTTCGGAGGAGAGTTTGCTTGTTTTTCTAAGAAAAGGATTTGTTAGATTATGACTATTGTTGCAGAAAAACCTTGTTTGGTGAAGCCATTTCTAAAATGGGCCGGTGGTAAGGGGCAGCTAATTAATGAGATTCAAGCACATCTGCCACATGACTTTAGTGAAATTAATACCTATATTGAGCCGTTTATTGGTGGTGGTGCTGTCTTTTTTTATATTACACAGAGGTATAAACATATCAAAAGATTTTATCTGTTTGACATAAATGATGATTTAGTTCAATGTTATAATGCAATTAAACGAGATGTAACTTCGCTTATTCATGAACTCTTTCGTTTGCAAGACGATTTCCTGATCCTTGATAAGCCTCAAAGAAAAGAATTCTTCCTGGAAATTCGAAAAAAATTCAACTCAGAAAAACTTACTTGCTTTGGAATTAAAACTGCTGCTAAATTAATTTTTCTGAACAAGACCTGCTTTAATGGCCTTTACCGTGTTAACAAAAAAGGCGAATTTAATGTTCCTTTTGGTGATTATAAAAACCCCAGAATTTGCATGGCCGAGAAATTGAAAACAACGGCAGATATTTTGCAAAAGGCTGAAATAATTTGTGGTGATTTTGAAAATTGTCTTAAATATGTTGGCAAAAAAACTTTTATATATTTCGACCCTCCTTATAGGCCCATTAGTAATACATCAAGTTTCACATCTTATTGTAAAGAGAAATTTGCTCAGGAAGAACAGTTAAGATTAGCAAGATTTTGTAAAGAAAAAATAAACGCTAGGGGAGCAAAATTCCTCTTAAGCAATTCCGACCCTAAGAACGAAAACCCCAAAGACCATTTTTTTGAAGTCCATTATAAGCAATTTCATATAGACAGAGTCAAAGCATCAAGAATGATAAATTGCAAAGCCTCAGGGCGAGGCCAAATAAGTGAACTATTAATAACTAATTATTAGACTGTAAATAGATTCTTGATGGCTAGCGTGACATCTCTCGAAATTGAGATACTCCCCCCTGGCTGTTCCCAGACGCAAGAAAGGGGATAAATATGGAGATGTCGAAACTTTCAGATGAACTCAGGACTCTTAATAAGAAAGAGCAAAGGGTTATTTACGAAAGTAAGCAGAACGTGAGAGTTACTGTAACACAAACCGGAAAACATTCAGAAGGTGATTATGCTGTTGGGCTAATTATACCTGGACAAACTGAATTTTATCCAACTCATATACGCTTATTAATAGACCTCTATATAAAACGTGAAAGCAATCCAGATGAAGCCAAAAAGCTGTTCAACGTACTTGAAAAAGTTTACAATGGTAATGACCCCAAAATCTTTCTTAACGAGATAAATAAAATTAATTTCCCAATGTATTTGGATGAAGCAGAAACAAATCTTTATGTGGCGCAACTTTTGATGATTGAGCAAGATTTTAATTTTGGGCCAGGTGCACCAAAAAAAAGTAAATTAGACCCTCCCCGAGATTACCTGATGCGATTTATAAGGTGGGTGGCAGCAGATGACACCCAAATTGACAGAATAATATTTGCAGCAGCAGGAAGAAAATACCCAGCCCCTAAAAAATATGGTATTCCGATTAGTGAGGTATAGTTTTAAAAAATGAAATATAACAAAATATTCAAAGACAGGATTGATTGTGAAAACCCAAAAGATGTTTTCGAGTATTTAATCAATACCTTAAAGAATACAATCACGGGATGGGATTACTTTATTAATTGGGCTAAAGTATTTGGCAATATTAAAGACATTGAAATAGATCTGAACACACTTAATTATCTTATTGGAAAAGAGGAAATAGAAGAAGAACTTGCCTTGTTGCTAGAAAAACATCCTTCAATCATGAGATTAATACCGATTCTCATAGCTTGTCGACAAGGCCACTTTGAGATTCTTTTAGGTTTTGACAATAACAATTTTAAATATGAACGGTATAATTTTGGAGCAATAAAAGATTTAAAAATTCCAAAGGTTGTCCAGTTTGCAAAATCTTGTGGTTTCTTAGATCTTCTCAAAAATAAAAGAATTAAAAGTGTTGTTGACTATGTCATAGGCGTTGAAGTCGGCTTAGATTCAAATGGCAGAAAAAATCGAGGTGGAAAATCCATGGAGGTTATCGTTGAGTTTTTTATCGAAGAACTTTGCAAAAGAAATAACCTTGATTACATAAAAGAAGCAACCTCTAAAAAAATAAGGGAAGAATGGGGATTAACATTACAAGTAGACAAATCATCCCGAAGAATAGATTTCGCTATTAAAAAGAATAAGCAAATATACTTGATAGAAACAAATTTTTATGGCGGCGGGGGCTCCAAATTGAAGTCTACAGCAGGAGAGTATAAAAGTATGTTTGATTTTTGGAAAAAAGATGGTCATGAATTTATTTGGATAACAGACGGTATAGGTTGGAAAACAACCCGCCTTCCTTTAGAAGAAACTTTTGAGCACACTGATTACATTTTAAACCTTGAAATGATAGCAAAAGGCTTACTTGAAGATATCATAATGAAAGAAGCTTGATGAACGAATATTATCCCGAATACACAACTGTTTGGTCGTTTCCAGAGCGAGGAAATTGGGCCACACACAATCCCAGCTATCGTGGTAATTTCGCTCCGCAAATAGCACGCAATATAATTGAGATGTATTCCGAAAAAGGCGATGCTATTCTCGATCCTATGGTAGGTGGGGGGACAACGCTTATAGAGGCTAAACTGCTGGTTAGAAATGCTTTAGGTATAGATATTAATCCTCAGGCGGTTAAGATAACTAAAGAAGCTCTGAACTTTAATCACCATCCAGCAAGCAGGCAGGAAGTTAAGGTAGCTGATGCCCGCAATCTACCTTTTCTAAAAAATGAATCGATTGACCTTGTACTAACTCATCCGCCATATATGAACATTGTAAAATATTCGGAGGGTAAAATAGATAGTGACCTTTCAAATATTGGCAGTTTGCTGAAATTCTGTGATGAGATAGAAAAAGTTGCTGTCGAGTTATTCCGTGTCGTTAAGCCGGACAAATACTGTGTGATATTGATTGGTGATACCCGTAAGGGAAAGCATTATGTTCCACTTGCTTTTAATGTTATGCAGCGGTTTCTTAAGGCCGGTTTTGTATTGAAAGAGGATATTGTTAAAGTTCAGCACAATTGCAAATATACTAAACGCTGGGAATGGAAAGCCAAGAAAGATAAGTTTTATTTGATAATGCACGAACATTTATTTGTTTTTCGCAAACCTATGCCGGACGAAAATCTTTCTCGCATAAAATACAGTTCCGCATTTTAATACATCGTAATCAAGGAAGTAAACTTATTTATGGGTAAAGCTAAGAAAGTATGGGATACGAGTTATTAAGTTGTGCCTCCCAAGGGGGCTTGGTGGGTACCGTTAAAAACAACCCCACGACACGTCGTGGGGCTAAATGAAAATCCGTGTTGAATCTGTGTTAATTTGTGTTAATTCGTGTCTAAAAAAATGGATTCCTGTTTTCGCAGGAATGATAGGGGGGTGTTATGTGTTGTGTGTTGGGGTGGGGGGTTAGCTTTTTGACTGGTCGAGGATCAGGTCCTTTACTTTTTGGCTTGGCAGGTTCAGGGCGCCGTAAGCGGCTGCGGCGATGCTGTTTAGTTGCGGCGGGGTTTGGCGGGAACTTACCAATTCGTAGATCGCGTCTATCGTCTTATCGTCAAGCTGATTGGCGTTTACCTTTGCTGAAACCGCTAATGCGTTAAAGGCCTGTATTCTTACGAGCATTGAATTGTTTTCGTTGAGGGCAGCGTCGGCGATCGCGGTCTGTGCTTTCGAGCCTTGCAGATATGCTAATACGTTAGCTGAAAGTATCTGTATCTGCTGGCGTGGGTCCCTGGTCGCTTGGATAAGGGTATCCTGTGCGTCTGCCAGATCGATAACTTTGTTTCTTGTTTGAGCTAAGCTTAGCATAACCTGTGCGGCTCTAATAGCGTAGCTGTCAGCCATTGGTCCGCTCCATGTGATGGAATCTTCATCGGTCAGTTCGGCGTTTTGTGTCAGAGCTTGTGCGAGGTTTCTTGTGACGAGTTTTGATTCGGGGAAATCTCGTTTCGGTCCGGCAGCTGCTAACGCGATAGCCGCTGAGAACCTTACCGCTTTATCGTCGAAAGACAGTGCTTCTGCCAGCGGTTGAGCTGGGCCTATCCGCTGCAATAGTGAAGCTTCGCCGGCGGTAACTGCCATGGCCTCTATGACACCGAGTGCGATGTAAGCGTTGTTGTCCTTTAATGCTCTGGCCAATGCCTGCTGCAGATATATAGGTCCTGCGGTGGTTGCGTATACCATAGCATCGGCGTGAGCGGTACCAAAATATTGCGGCATTTTTACGCCGGTAGCTTCTGTTTTGAAGAATGCGGCGACCCATAAAGCAATCGCTTGCCCGTAAGCAGGGTCGGCCTTGAGAGCCCATTCGCATGCCTGCATTGCCATAAGCTCGTTGAAATAATCCTTATCGAGTTTTTCACGAACCAGCTGTCGCGATTCAGCATTCCAGAACCAGATGTTCGCGAATTCGGCATCTTCGGCCGGCTGTAGTGACGGAGCATGGTAATAATAGTTTTCGGCAAGTAAGAAGAACAGGTGTGCGGCTGGTAAATTAGCGGCATCCGGGTCAATCTCTTTTATACTTTGTTTTGCGATTTCTCGCAGTTCCGCGGAATCGTCATTCTCGGTGACATATTTTAGCCATGCAAGCGATTGGGGGTATCCAATCTTTCCAAGAGCCTTTACGATCTCCGCCTTTATAGCGATATCATCAGTTTGCAGTGCGGCAGTCAGGGGCCGTATCGAATCTCTTCCGATCTGGGGCAGTGCCCATATAATGTTTGACAGTTCGTTTTTTCGTGTCCTGTCTGCCATAGCGTCGAGCATGTACATGATCGAGTATTCGCCGGCGTTTTGTAATCTCTTCAAAGCGGTTAGCCTACCGCGAGCGGTTGTGCTTAGCCTTGCGATCTCTTCTACGATGATAGCGGGATTCGCTCTTCGAGTGAATCTGCCCTGCTCGATAATAGCGAGTATCTTAGTGCTGAATTCGGCCATATTTCCATCCGGTGGATTTGCGTTGACCTTTAACAGTAGTGCATAGCCTGCGGGATTTTCCTGACTTAGAGCCAGCAGTTGTTCCGGGGCGGGGTCGTTCTCGAGCAGCACCTGAGCATAACCGGCAGCGAGATCAAAGTGGCCTATTTTGGTGTAATGCAAAAAATCATTCCAGTTTTCTTCGAGACTCTGTCCTATAGCGGCAGTAGTCGCCAGAAGCAAAATAGCTGAGCTTATTATAAGAATTTTCTTGTCGGTCATCGAAATTTCTCCAAAAGAACCACCCGATTCGGTAAAAACCGTAAAAAGTGTAACTTACTATAATTTATTCGGCCTTAATTAGGGTTATACTACAGAAAAATGGCGTTGGTGTCAATAAAAAACCGCATGGCGAGATTGCCTCAACCGTAATTATCTGTGTAAATATGCAATTTTAGTGTCAAAACGGGAAAACTGGTAAAGTTAGGGAGTTTTTTTTTGTTGACTTAGAGCTGTTTTAAGACGATAATAAAAGGTTTAGAGGGTTGATGGCAGAATTTTAACCAAATGTAAGGAGTTTTATAATGCCTCCAGGCAAACGAGCACAAAGTAACGCGATGCTTTATACAGTTGTAACTTTTGTCGGACTTTTTATCGCGGCAGCAGCGGCGGCGGTCTTACTTTATATCAAATTCGAAGAACAGAAGACGTTGGCCTCCGACCTGGAAGAACAGAGGAATCAGTTGGCGACCGCTTCTCAGGTCAAAAGGATTGATACTATCGTAGGTCCAAAGAAAAGCAGAGAGACATATATCGGTAAAATGGTAGGCTATCTCGACGAAACCGCGTACCTGATTATTGGCGGAGTGCCGGAGGATACTTCCGCGGAAATAAAGGTTGGTAAAGTTGACAGGGCTGTGCAGGATATGACCGAGCTGGTGGCTGAATATATCGCCCCGGAAACGTTCGATGTCAATACGAGCGGACTTTTAAGATTGACCGAGAAGTTGAAAACACAACTGGACAATACGACAAGTTCATTGCGGGCGACACAGGGACAGCTTGATGAGCTTGACAAGAAGTTTAATGATATGCTGGAGGCTAATTCGGAAAAAGAAAAAGAGCTTTTGGCACAAAAAGAAAAATATAAGCAGCGGGTTGAAAAGATACAGAGTGACTATACCGAACTGCAGGCCTTGATGAGACAGACTACCGAACAGCAGATTCAAACGCTTCGAAGTCAACTTCAAGAGACTCGCGACGATTACGAGAACCTTAATGAAGATCTGCTCAAAACACGCGCCGAGTTGAAATTGTCAGGGGAGATGATGGACGTGACACAGGCAAAACTTCGCAGGATAGTACCTAAGCCTGACAGCGAAGTAGAGGTCTTTAAGAGCGATGGTAAAGTGATGCTGGTCGATCATCAAACGAATATCGTTCATTTGAATATTGGAAGTGACGACCGTGTTTATCGTGGCCTGACTTTTTCTGTTTATGACCGGACGACACCTATCCCTCGCGATGGTGTTGGCAAGGCAGAGATAGAAGTTTTTGATGTTGGCAAAACTTTCTCGGCGGCACGTGTTATCCGCTCTCAGATCAAGAGGCCGATCGTTGCCGATGATGTTATCGCGAATTTGATCTGGGACAGCGATCAGACGAATATGTTCGTGGTAGCAGGAGAGTTCGATCTTGACGATAACGGGTCGATCGATCATGACGCGATAGAAAAGATAGAGGCACTTATCGAAAAATGGGGAGGTGCGATAGGCGAGTTGGTTAGCATCCAGACGGATTTCCTGGTTCTTGGCAGCGAGCCGCACGCGCGTAGAAGGCCTACCTTCGAAGAGATGGAAACGTATCCGATGGCGATGCAGCGTTATGAAGATTCGCTCAAACGTGCTTCGCAGTACAAAGAGATCGTAAAGCTGGCAGATGTATTGCAGATACCAGTTCTCAGCTACGAGCGATTCCTGTACCTGATAGGCTACAAGACCCAGGCCGGCCGACCGGAAGGATTTAAATAATAACTCAAACTGACCGATTTCTTTGAAAACTGTCAATTTGAGCGTATCTCGTGAATCGTATAGCGTATCTCGCTGGTTGAGGCCGACTACGTCGGCGACTGATTTAAATTGTAGTTCGGCAATCTGTTAGGAAAGTTTTATCAATTAAAACGATCAGTTTGAGTAAGTTAAAAGTTAAAGTGTAAAATTCAAAATTAAGGATTCGGCTTTTTGCCGAGTCCTTTTTTGTTATTAATTTTTCTGACCAGACGAATAAATTCACTTGGATTAATAATCTTCTCACCGGTTTCCTTCACATAAGCTGATTTAAAAAGAAGTTCACTCATCTGTTCCGATGATAGTTCTGGATTTACCTGCCAGCCAAGAGCAAGTACGCCAGCACAATAAGGAATTGCCCAACTCAGTCCACCTCTCCCGCAGTATTGATAACTGAAATCACCTTTATCATACTCTTCAGCAGTTGTCCGTGTAGACGAAGGAGCCAGAATATTTTCAGGACGTATCCACTTACCTTGGCCGGGGAAACCAGGTGTGCACTTTGATACGTTTTCCGGGTCGTTAGCGTCATACCAGCATGCACCAACAATACCTTGATGGCTGGTACAATCGAGCACAAGGATTCCCGCAGCTTTGGCACGAGAACAAGCTCTGTCCCACATAATATTATGTTTCTCAAAAGGAGACCCTTGCCCCGAAGGCGCCGCAGAAACCGAAACAACCCGAATTTTTTCCGATGCGGGCAAACCGTTACTTTGCTCGATGATCCAATCGAGAGCTTCTGCGTAGTAGGCTGCATCTTTTGTCCATGATGGAGCCGCTACATAATAAACACGAGCCTCAGGAGCCGTTCCACAGTTAGTCCCAACAAGTAAACTTGCAACTGCCGGACCATGCATACTGCTCTCAGAGCCGCCACAGCCCACATCGTGATAAGCGGCTATCTTTCCTACAAACTCCGGATGATCCAAATACATAGGCTGGTCAATGATCGCCACATTTATACCTTTACCAGTGATACCCTGCTCATGAAGTTTGCATATTCCAAGCCCAGGATTCATCGCATCGGTCATTATTGCATTTGGATTACTATCGACCCACATCTTAATCTCTGCAGGCCAAACCGTTTTACTGTTAAATGTCAGCGTAGCAATAATATCTGTTTTGCCGGATAGATCAAGCTTGCTCAAGTCTTTATATCGAACATCGTCAAATGCCTTGACAGATTCTATCGGCTGGACTGTTCGAAACGAACCGCCACTACTCTTACTTCTAATATCACTACTGCCAGAACGACTACGGGTAACATAGATAGCGCTTACCTTATAGTTGCCGAAGAAAAAGCGTGCGCCTTGATCAGGCCTGCTATAATAACAAAAACCCTTTCTGTTATCGATGTCCTTGTACAACACACCGTCCTTTGTCAATTCACGCCGCGAGGCTCCTACCACAGTTTCTTTTGACTTTCCGATCACTTCAAGTACCTCATCCAGTGACGAACCTACATGGATTTTATCGAGAAATAAATAGCCTGTCTTGGCAGACTCAAAACGCAATTCACTGACACGGCCTGCAACTATAACCACACTAAACTTGTTAGGATATCCAGCGATATACCCACGAGGCAGCTTGTCTTTTGTAAAAGTTTCTCTGCCCCAAAAATATTTTTCCGGCTCACCAAAAATCCGGATAACATCATCAACAGTTGCTCTGTCAATATCCAGTTGAGCAACCTTGGCATTAATATCCGTTATGGGCTTTGAGTCACAAACTCCTGTAAAAATACTAAGTACAACTATTGTGAAAATTACCAATCTGCTCTTTTTCATTTTACCCCTTTCATTTGAAACCCAGGCCGGCCGACCGGAAGGGTTTAAATAATTGATAAGTGATTATTGATTATTAATTTTTAGCCAGTTGCCAGGATCGATCCCTATAGAAGCTACAAATATTTCACCGGTGTAGTCGCGTGCCTGGTCAAGTGCAAATCCTTTTTTTACGGCTACGAATGTTACTGTGTAGTCGGCTTTGATCGCCTGGCTGAGAGGTTCGGCTGTGTCACAATCCAGGCCTGATGGTATGTCGACGGCTAAGGTCGGGATTTTGCAGGCGTTTATTGAATCTATTAGTTGCAGGTAGCAGCCTCGCAATTGGCCGGATAGGCCGGTACCGAAAATTGCATCGACTATCATGTCGTAATCGGTTGTGAATGATCGCACTTGAGTTTTAATGTCGGTTGCGTTCATATCCAGGACCTCAATTGGCAGGTTCATGTTTTTTAGGATGTCGAGATTTGTTTTGGCGTCGTCTTTGACCTTTTCCGGATTGCCGCAAATTACTACTGTTACTTTGAAGGCTTTGTTTAGAAGGTGTCTTGCGATCACGTAGCCGTCACCGCCGTTGTTGCCGGTGCCGCAGAAGATGCAGACTTTTGGGTTAAGAGTATCGGCGAGTTTTGACAAGACCAATTCGGCGCAGCTTCTGCCTGCGTTTTCCATTAGTACGGCGCCGGGTATGCCGAGAGTGTTGATCGCGTGGTAGTCAAAATCGCGCAGCTGTTTGGCCGTCATCGTAACGGTTTTTTTATGGGGCGAATATTTTTCCATAATCGACAATTATATCCGATAACCGGCATCTGTCAATTGACATTGCAAGGGTGGAGCGTTACAATAATATCAGATGCGAATATTACTGACTAATGACGATGGTATTTTTGCCCCGGGGCTGACGGCTATCTATAAGAAGCTGGTCAAACTCGGTGATGTTACTGTTGTGGCGCCTGCTGACGGGCAATCGGGCGCCAGTCACAGTATCACCTTAGGCAAGCCGCTTGTTTGTAATCATGTGGATGTTAATGGGCTGTTCGAGGGCTTCAGTGTCAACGGTTCACCTGCCGACTGCGTTAAGCTTGCGGTTATGCAGCTGTATAAAGACGATATCGATCTGCTTGTGGCGGGGATCAACAGCGGAGCGAACGCGGGGATCAATGTTTACTATTCCGGCACCGTGGCCGCGGCGATGGAGGGGGTGTTTTTAAATATTCCGTCGGTGTCAATGAGCCTTGCGTATGAAGACGAGATGAATTTTGCAGGTGCCGCCGATTACTGTACACAAACATTAGAGTCCCTGCTGCCGGTAAAGGCGGGCGCGGTTATTAACATAAATATCCCGCAGTTGTCAAAAGGTGAGCCTAAAGGCGTCAGGGTCGTTCCTCAATCGTGTAAAGGGTTTGAAGAATATTATTCCGAGCAAAAAGATGAGCAGGGCAGGAACGTCTATCAATTGACCGGCAGAGATTATCGCGACGAAGAAAGACCAACCGATATAACGTCACTTCTACAAGGTTATATAACTGTAACGGCACTGGCTCCGGAGATGACCGATCATGATAGAAATCAGGATTTGAAAAAAGAATTAGCCACAGAGATCACAGAGGACACAGAGAAAAACAAAGAATAATTAACCACGAATTTTCACGAATTAACACGAATAAATCTTAGGGGTAATGGATTATGTTTAATTTATTTGAACAGCCCTGGACTTTGGTTGGTGTTGGTGTTATCGCTGTGTTTTGCTTGTGGCTGTTTCGAGTATTTTTTCCGGATAAATGGCGATGGCGGCAGTTGGGGATACCGGTTTTGATCGTCCTGCTTGGCTTTGGGCTTGACTGGCTGGTTGACAGTGACAGCGAAAGAATAGATACGCTGATAGAGACCATGATAACCTCGATCCGGGAAGAACGGCCCCTCCAGTTCGAGAGTATCGTTTCCGAGAATTACGCAGATTCGGTTCACTCAAGCAAGGATTCTTTCATGCAGTATGTTAACGCAAGGCTTTCAAAGCCTGCGGTCGAGAGTGCTTATGAAGCGATCATTAGCGAAGAAATGGGCTCTCGAAGTGCTGAAATCGTTATGACAATTCGGTTTGTGTTCGATAAAGAAGGTGAAGTTTACCAGAGCTTTGTCCGGCTGATACTGGCAAAAATAAAATTGGAACTGGTAAAAGAAAACGATGGTCGCTGGCTGATAGAGTCGATAGAAGTTCGCGAATTGAACAAACAGCCTACCAAGTGGAGAGACATCCGTACACTGAGATGGTGACCTAAAAGGATTCGTATCTAATCGTTGTTTTCCTGGTCGGATTCGGTTTCTGAGTTTAGGGTTTTGAACAGCGATTTGATATTGAAGAAACCGCCGATCGCGACCACTACCGCCAGGCCGGCAAAAAGAGCGATGCTCACAAAGAAAACAGTTGTCCACAAATTTATCCAAAACTGCATATTTGATCACTCCTTATTTTCGGTGGAAGTTTTATCCGGGAAGATCAGAGAGCCTACGATGATCATAATAATAGCCGCGATCAGAACAGTCAGGCCTACGATCTCTGTTGGCCAGTTCTTATCAAAAAGGAAGCGCTGTACAGGTTTTAAACCGACTACCGCTCCGAAGCCGGTAATCAATGCCATGTATGCGCCGACCTTACTGGCCCTTTTCCAGTAGAGGCCGAAGAACAGTAATACCATCGCGCCTATCATATATATCGAGCCGGTGATCAGCATATAATCCCACAGGTCCTGTCCGAGTTCGTACCACAGCCCCCAGATAAGTATATAGATTCCGATCAGCACGATAAATATCCTTGTCATCAGTAGTCGAACTTTTGAACTCAAAGGTTTTTTGAACCATGGAGCGATCACATCCTGAGTCAGTACGGTACTCCAGCATAACAGATAGCTGTCGTGGCTTGACATAAACGCCGCCAACATACCCGCGGTAACAATTCCTATAAGTCCAGCTGGTATGATCTGGCTGATAAATAAAGGCATTGCTTGTAACGTTATTGCGGGATCCGCCAGTTTTCCATCAGGTAAAAAATAGGCACTGAGCTTTGGGTCCTTCGAGACGAAGACCAGTGCACAGATGCCGAAGAAGTAGGGTATCATAAAACGTATCAGAAAACCGAGCGACGACCATGTGTAGAGCCTTTTTACGACCTTTGTGTTTTCGGCAGAAAGTGCGCGAATGACCGCCGGCGCCCAGACCGAGCAGGCCAGTCCGCCCATAAGCAACTGCCATACAATATATTCAGGCCCAAAGCTCTCTTCGCTTAAGGGATTAAAACCTGGCTCTCCCATTATTCTTGCGACGCCGTCAACAATTTCAGAGAATCCTAAATGGTTGATCGCTAAAGCTGTTGTAAATAACAATGCGATAGACAAAACTACAAACTGGATGTAATCCAAAACCACAACCGATACCATTCCGCCAAGTGTGGTGTAGAGCAGTACCAGAGCGAGCATGACGGACATAATCAGCTTGATCTGAAAATCCGAGACCATTCCCGTGACACCGGAGACGAATATCGATCCAGCTTTTAGGAACAGTCCCATATTGAGTATGCCTGCAATTGCCAGTATGGCTCCGCCTAAGATTCGGACGCCTTTACCGAAGCGTTTTTCGTAGTACTCAGGTATGGTCATGACTTTCAATTTTCGCAGCGGCACAACGATAAAGCCAGTCAAGCCGATGAAAAGTGCGCCTATAGCGGCCACAATGGCTATGTGAAACGCGGCGAATCCGCCTGTAAAGCCCTTCTGTGCGGCGTAGACAACTGTGACCAGGCCCAATTCTGTGCCGATCATTGTCGCGATCGCCAGCAGGCTCTTCAGTCCTCGGCCTGCAACCATGAAATCGGTGGCGTTTTTGATGTATCGCCTGATGTATATGCCGACAGAAACGATCAAGCCCAGATAAGCGATAACAATGCACCAGTCTACAATGCCGAAATTTGTTTCGATACCGAGAGAACTTAGGTCCATAGAGATATCTCCTGTAGCAAATTATTCTTTTGCTCTCTTCGGCGGAATTTTTTAACTTACAATTGCCGATTTGTAACTTCTTTTCACCACCAATTCGTATCTCGTATCTTGTATCTGGTTTTTTTATTCGTGTTCATTCGTGAAAATTCGTGGTTAACAGTCTTTTAAAAATCTGTTTGCATTTCACGCTTCACGAGATACTATTTTTACTTTTTCTTAGCGATCAGAAGTATCGGTGCCGCTATCGCGATAGAAGAATAAGTACCGATGATAACGCCTAACCCGATCGAGAAGGTGAAGCCTCTCAAAGCTTCTCCGCCAAAGATGTACATTATCAGCACAACGATAAATGTAGTGAACGAGGTCAAAATCGTTCTCGAAATAGTCTGGTTGATACTGTTGGTGATGGCCTGTGGTATCAATTGTGCTTTCTTACGGTTCTCCCTGATCCTGTCGAAGATGACGATGGTGTCGTTAAGCGAATATCCGATGATGGTAAGGAACGCGGCGACGATAGTCAGACCGATCTTGAAATCTCCGATGAGAAGTTTTTCACCGATGGGTGTGGATGCCAGATATGTACATGCAGTTACCGCACCGAGCGTAATGCAGACATCGTGCACCAAAGCGACGATAGCGGCCAGGCCGTAACGGATGTCTCCAAAACGAATCCATATATAGGTGACGATCGCAAACAGTGACAGAACGATCGCGATCAGTGCCTGTGTCTTCGCTTCGCCTCCGATGGAAGGGTCGATCTGAGTAACGCGAGACAATGAGGACTCGAACGAAGTCGCTACAAAAACTTTTTCCGATTCACCTTCGACGAATATCGACCACTCATCTTCAGATAGCTCTCTAAAGCCTGCTTCAGGCTCGACACTTAGATAAGTAAATGCCTTTAGCTGTTGGTTGGGCTGGGTAGAGGTTAAATCCGAATTGAGTATCTGGTAGTTATACCAGCTAATGCCTCTCATAGCAGGCTTGGACCTTAGGTCCCTGAATCTCTGATCGATGTCGGCAGCGGTTGTTTGCCTTTGGAGCCGGCAGTCGACCCTGATACCGCCGAGAAAATCTGTCAGTTCAGGGTAAGCGTCGATGAGCTTTTCCGTTATCTTTTCTGTAGCGATGATCGTAGGCTGTAAATTCAGTTGGATCTTAAGGTAATCGCCAAGAGCTTTGATCACGGCATCGTTGACCAGTTCGGCAACCTGGGGTTCGGCAACCTGGGCATCGGGAAACGCGGTTTGCAATGTATCTTTTACAAGCGATTTGTTCGTCATACTTGTGGCGACGACGAACGAGTTTGCACCTGTTGCGGGGGCAACTACAAGGTTGTTCAGCCTGACCCCAATCGCCTCGGTGATAGTTTCTACGGTGTTACCGCTGTCTTTAAAACTGACCGTGGTAGAAGTTTTATTTGTCTCTGTGGTGTTTATCTCATATTGTGAGCCTGAGGTTCCAACACTGTAAACATTGGCTGCTGCAAGTGCGGGATTCCCCCATTCGATTCCGACCTGGTGTATCTTTTCTTCAATGTCTGCCCTGGTAAACTGAACACCTGGCTTGAGATCTATGGTGACACTGGTTCCGCCGGTAAACTCTATGTCGTATTTACTGTTGGCTTCTTCATCTCTTGTAAAGAATACCGCCAGGCCAGCAACTATAAGCAAAACGGATATTGTCATAAAGACAGGCCTCAACTTCATCCAGTTGATATTAGGTTTCTTTACAAGCTGGAACATAAACAGGTGGTCTTTAATGATGCGTTTTGACAGGAGGAAATCGAAAATAACCCTTGTTACAAACAATGCGGTGAACATACTGGATGCCAATCCGAGCATAAGCACGATCGCAAAGCCTTTTATCTCTTCGGAAGCGACCCAGAAAAGAATCGCCGCTGTTATAAATGTTGTCAGGTTCGCGTCGAAGATGGTTCTAAACGCTCGTTGATAACCGTTGCGAATCGCGATCGCAAGCGATGACCCTTTCTTCTGTTCCTCGCGAATCCTCTCGAAGATAAGCACGTTGGCATCGACACTCATGCCGATAGTCAGGATCAAACCTGCGATACCAGGCAGTGTAAAGGTCGCTTTAACAAGCGCCATTATCGCCAGTACGAACAGCAGGTTCAAAACCAACGCTATCACTGCCAGCGCCCCAGCTACGCCGTAGTAGGCCAGCATACAACCAGCGACTACAACAAAACCGATAAGACCAGCTTTGATACCCAAATCGCGATTGTCCGCACCGATAGAAGGGCCTATGGTCTTAACATAAATCGGCTGCTCGATGAGCCTTGCCGGAAGTGAGCCGGCATTAAGCTTGTTGACCATATCCTGTACCTCCAGATCCGAGAAGCTGCCGGTTATCTGACCGCGAGTTCCTATTTCGCTTTTGAGGTTCGGAGCCGATACCGCTATGTTATCGAGAAGTATGCACAAAGGCCTGCCAATGTTTTTACCGCTGACCTTACGGAACATAGCTCCGCCTTTTTCATTAAGGGTAAAGTTGATGGCCCTTTGACCCGTTTGATATTCGGTGCCCGGGGTTGCGCTTTTGAGCTTCCATTCTCGACCCTGTTTGTTATGCAGCATACCTTCGCCGCCCTGATTACTTGCCAACACATAGAACTTATTGCCGAATTGCGCAACGACGGCTCTTATACTTTGCTGCCAAACGGCAATGTCGACGTCTTCTTCTATTTCGCACCATACGTATTTACCCGAAGATGCGTATTTGGGCCCTTTTTCCTGCAGCGTTTCAACGTAGCCGGCCATTTCGTCGGTATCGGTATCGGGATGATCGAGAGTCGGCAGTATTCTAAACTCCAAAATGCCGGCACCTTTGAGCATCCTCTGCAGATCTTTCGGGTCATCGAGCCTGCCCTGGAACGGACGGTACTGATCGAAAGCGTCAACTACTGTCGCGATCAGATTGGCTCGGTTTTCGAATTGGGTTTTCAGGTTGTCTATTTCAACGGCCCTTTGCTTTGATTTTTGGGGCATTTCCAAAACCGCGGTGAGCTGTTCCTCGGTGAGGTTCAGCTTGATAAGCTTCCTTTTGGCGTTTTTGTAGATTTCGTTTTTGCCGGTCTCAGGCTCGGTCAACTGCTCAACAACATCCGACCATTGGGAGTGAGCCTTTACATATTTAACTAATAACTTATTACTGCCAGAGCCGACAGACTCTTTTATCGCTTCTTCGAGCTGCTTATCGTCGAGTTTTTTCCATTCGGACAGTTTTTGCTTTATCAGTACGATGTCAAATTTGCCATCGGCGATTTTTTTCTCAGCTTCAGTGAGCCTGGCGAAAAGGTCATCCCTTTGCTGCTGCAAGTCAGCCCTGGCGTCATGAGCGGCGGCAAGGCCGGTGAGGATCTCGAGCCTTTCAGTATTATCGGCTGCGATCCTTTCAAAATCGGCAGTTCGCTGATCGGCAGGTTTGGAGAGAGAACGCATAATTAAAGCAGGATTGATATTGGCTTCGAGCAGATCGCTAAGAGCCTGTTCGTACTCCTGTCTCTTCTGCCTGGCCTTGGCCGATGCCAGCGGCATCTGTATCTCAAATCGTGTATTGCCCTGAGGCCTCCATACGAGGTTCTGAATATTGGCAGGGTCGATCCTTCTTCTAAGAACGGTGATCATGTTTTGCGATAAGCCTTTTTTGTCCCTTTCTTTGAGTCCGTAGTCGTCGATCTGATAGACAAGGCTTGTTCCACCTGCCAGGTCCAGGCCGGGCTTTAGCGTTTTGTTCGGCGGATAAATCGTCCAGACAGCAACCAGAGCAAAGATGATAATTAAAACGATCTTCCAGTTAAGATTTTTTTTCATAAAAATATCCTCGTATTTCGTTTGTCCTAATTCGTATCCGGCAAAGAAACCCACAAATCACTAAAAACTCAAAACTCAAAACTAAAAACTCAAAACTATTTATTACCCTTCCTTCGACACGTTTTTGCCGATCGCTGAAGCGATAATTTTAATTTTTGTGTTATTGGCCTCGTCAACTTTGACAGTGACCTCGTCGTCTTTTATATCGACAACGGTGCCGATAATTCCGCCTATAGTCCGTATCCTGTCATTTTTCTGTAGTGATTGAACCATCTGCTTGTGCTGCTGTTGTTTCTTCCTCGGGCCTCTGAATAAAAACAGGTACATCACAACAAGCATCAGCCCCATGAATAGGAAAGTGCTGATCGACGATGACGGTTTGGATTGCTGGCCAGCCGGAGCGTTCGAATCCACTATAATTTGAGTAGTGGTCTGCTCGGAATCTGTAACATCTGTAGAGCTGATAGTGGACGTTTCTTCGCCGCCAGCCTGCGCTAAAATGTAAATATTGTTCATTTTCGTGTCCTTTCTTACGATTTTATTCTTAAAAACCTTACTTTATACCGCAAATCAGCACCGATTTACAGAAAAATCACCAAATTTTCACCCCCGCAGCGAAAATTTTTACCACAATACCATTACAGCGACCGCCAAGTGTGGATTATTGGTGCTTAATCAGCTTTTTTTTAACGATTAAAGCATTTGTATTTTTCCAAAGTCTCCTCGGCCCATTCATTAAAGTTGTGGTTTTCGATTGCCTGGTGAATTTTTTTCATCAGTTTCTGATAAAAAGTCAGGTTGTGCAGTGACAGTAATATCGGCCCGAGCATTTCGTTTGTGTTGAAGAAATGCCTGATCGCACCTCGTGTAAAGTTAGTACAGCAATAACAGTCACAACCTGGATCAAGAGACTTGGTGCTATTGATGTGTTTACTGTTTCTCATCCTCATCGGCCCATCTTCAGTAAAGGCATACGCGTTTCGCCCATTCCTTGTGGGCAGGACACAGTCGAACATATCGACGCCCGCTCTTACAGCGGCGATGATATCACAGGGTGTGCCAACGCCCATCAGGTATCGCGGCTTATCCTGTGGTAACAGCTTAGCGGTGTAGGTGACTGTTTTAACCATTTTCTGATGACCCTCACCTACACTTAAGCCACCGATGGCATAGCCCGGGAAATCCAGTTTTACAAGTTCGGCTGTACAATATGTTCTGGCGTCGAGGTCAACTTCGCCCTGCACGATGGCGAACAGTAGCTGATCGTCATTGCTGTGGGCGTTTTTGCATTGGCCTGCCCAGCGGATAGTTCTATCGACAGCCTTTTTTAAAACTTCGGCATCGCACGGGTACGGCGTGCACTGGTCAAAGCACATTATAATATCGCTCCCTAGTCGGTTCTGAATATTCGTTGCTATCTCTGGAGTCAGATGCAGTTTTTTGCCGTCGATGTGACTGGCGAATTCTACGCCATCGTCATTGATCTTCGTAAGCGAATTAAGCGAAAAGACCTGGTAGCCGCCGCTGTCGGTTAGTATGGGTTTATCCCATGCCATAAGCCTGTGCAATCCGCCGAGTTTTTCGACAGTTTCGACACCGGGCCTAAGCATCATGTGATAAGTATTAGCGAGCATGATAGAAGCACCGGTTCCTTTGAGCTGGTCAGGCGTCACTCCCTTAACTGCGCCGGCGGTTCCTACCGGCATAAAGACCGGCGTCTGGACCTGGCCGTGCGGTGTGGTTAGCAGTCCCAGGCGGGCCTGGCTGTTGGGATCAGTAGTTAGAACCTCGAAGGATTTTTGTTTTTCAGTAGTCAATTTTTTTTATCTCTGAGTTGGGGTAATAATATTTGAGTATCTCGCTGGCGGTTTTTCCCTGCCTTGCCATCGCCTGGGCGCCGCACTGACACATTCCGACGGCATGTCCGTAGCCTCTGCCGTTCTCGAATATCCATTTATCACCGCCGTTGCGTATTGTAAATGCGGCACTTTTGATCTTACTTCCGGTCCGGTCTATCGTCAGACGAAAATCCTCGGCACGGATAACATCGCTGTGACCTTTTGCGTCAACGAGTTTTATCATGGTCAGCCGAGTAAAATCGTTATAGTCACTTTGCCTGATGGGAATTATTTCCTGGATCCTACCGATTTTTTTCAGCAATGGATATCTTTGCCGAAGCCTGCTGGAAACCACCGCTTTGTCGTAGCTGACTTTTTTCCATTTGAATAGAGCAGGCTTAGCAATCGTTTCACAATACCCGCAAGGTACGCCGACAAGCGGGGCAAAAGAATCACCGCCAAATACATTTGTGCTGTCCTCGGTATGTCCGCCGCATGTCGAGCCGAAATAGGTGGGGAAAATGTCACTTCCGTTTGGCTGTTCGCAGATGAGTACCTGCCCTGCTGTTGAGTTTACTGCCCTGTGTATCTGGGTGGATTCAGCTTTTAAGCCAAGGTATACCTGATGTGCCTGCGTTTTTCTGACGTCGAAGTGTCTTTTTGAGCCGAACCTTTTTTTTGTATAGAGACAATAAGTTCTTGAAGCTATTGCCTGTGCCCCGAGTGCGGAAGGTTCCCAGTAGCTGGGCATTTCAGCACCGACAACACCTGCCAGGTAGGATTCGACAGGAACAATATTAACAACATCGAAAGAATTGGCATCGGGGTTGAGCACGAATTTGAGTTTGCCTCGATAGTCGTCGCCGTTAAGGTTGAAGATATAGGGCGACTGCGGCAAAACGATAAGGTCGTTGGCATCCGAGAGCCATCCGGCAAAATCTATCCTGCCATCGGATAAAGTAACGCTTATGGGTTTGGCGGGCTTTTCAAAATAGACACGAGTGACTTGTTTTTTATTGCTGGTAAGATAAAAACCGCAAGGCATATCCAGCTTGCTACCATTAACATCGTCAAGCAGTAAAACATTGACCCAGTATTCAGGCTTTGAGTCCATGTACTGTGTCGGTTCCGGGGGATGTTTTTTTAAACAGCCTGAGAGCGAAACAATTGCGATGCACAACAATATCCCGGTCAGCATTTTTGAGATGCCCGGATCTTTGATCTTTCGTTTTGAATTTTTTGTTTTCAATCCAGGTTTCGCAACGATAAACCAATGTTGGCAAGCGACTTTTTGATCTCGTTCAAGCTGGTCATACCGAAATTCTTAACGCCGAGCAGTTCAGCTTCGGTTTTTTGTACCAGCTCATTGATACTTTTGAGCCCAAGCCTCTGCAGGCAGGCTTTAGCTCGAACCGACAGTTGTAGATCATCGACCGGCTTGCTCAAAAGCACTTCGTCTTCAACGTTTACTGCGGTCTCGGCCGGTGTATTGTTCAGCAGTTTTTCCTCCAGTGCCATTCCAAGGTGCATTCCCTTGAGATCGAGAATCACCTTGATCTCTCGAAGCGAAGTTTCGCCGAAGTTTTTATACGCCAGCAGTTCGGCTTCACTGATATTCAAAAGGTCGCCAATGGTTCTGATATTCATTTTTCTAAGACAGTTTCTGCTTCTGACCGACAATTCGAAATCGGTTATCGGGGTCTCAAGGATCTGATGCTTTCGCGATTTCTTCAATTCTTTTTCTTCGTCGTAGACCATTGTCATCGAGGATTGGATGTCCTTCCAGAACATCATCGCTCGCTGGTGGTTCGGATGAGAGAGCAGTACATTTTCGACGCAAATAATTGCTTTGTCATATTCGGCTCGATCTTCATAGATCACGGAAAGATTTAAGAGTGCCGAGACATAGACAGGGGCGGTAGCGGCAATTTGCTTATAATAATCGATAGCGGCATCTTCATCGCCTGTCAAATCGGATCTGAACGCCAGATAGAAAAGTGCCTTTTGATGTTCCGGCTCCAATTCGAGAGTTTTTTCATAATTGTCGATCGCAGCTTGATAGAGCCCCTGCATCTCGAGCAGTCGAGCGGTCTGGTAGTGATATTCGGCTGAGACATTTTCATAATTCGCGGCTTTTTTCAGTTCGTTTTGAGCATCGTCGATCTTGCCGGCCTTTCTTAATGTTTCAACTTTTTCCACGATCAATTTCATTTTATCGTCGCCAAGGTCTTTACATTTTTTAATTTCGGCGAGCGCTTCGTCGAACTGTCGCGATTCCCGCAATGCTCGTGCCAGGTAAAGAGACTTTTCATTGCAGTCCTCAGCCTTTTCGAGATTGTCTATCGCCTGTTGATTGTCGCCGAGTATCAGCGAGGCTATCCCTGCGGCCAGAACTGCCTTTTGCCCGGTTTTCCCCGCGTTTTCTGTCAGCTGTTCATCAAAAGCGATAATGTTGTCCTCGCTTGAGTTCACGATCTGCCGTAATTGTTCAATCTGTTCGATGCTGAGCTGATTTTCGCCAAACAAATCAATTTCAAATTCCGCAGTTTTTTCCATAGAAATAAAGCTCCTGGTTAATAATTCGACAATTTCGGCTGCTGATTCTCATTGCGGACAGCCAATGACAAATATTCCAAACGAGGCATTATACGTCAAATCAGAATAAATGCAATAGTTTTTTTCAGCGGCTCTGACGCGACCTAAAAGGCACCCCAATCCTGTTTGCCTGGGATATACTTCGTCGGGCAGATGAAGCGAAAGGTTTTGGCGATTTTTCGTGCTTTTTCGAGCTCAACCTGGTTTTTTGCCTTCATAGCTGCGAGTTTATCGCCGAAAATGTCGTCAAAATACTCTTCAGCGGCGTCGTGCCTTTCCTGCTCGGTGTTAAATAAGCTTCTCATAGTTCCCAGTTCACCTACATCGAGCCAAATACCGGCACAACCGGGGCATTCATCGACTTCGACCTGCTTTTTCACGCTGAAAAAATGCCTCATCATTACGATGTCGTCACATTTCGGACATTTGAGCCTTTTCGAGCGGTCGACCACCACAGCCGGATCCTTCTCGACATTCAGCAGCTCTGCCCCGAGCGACTCGTGCGGCTCATCGAATTTCCTGATCTCGAAGTTGTCGAACCATATCCCGCCGCAACCGTTTTGGCATACATCGACAGTAACATTATCGAGAGTAACCTGCTTTAGATCATTTGAACACGCTGGACATTTCATAATTCGCTTACCTCCAAAAAGTATTTGAAATTCAGGCACACATTATACACATACATCCACAATAAAAGCAAGTGAACCTGGAAAAATTGTTTTTATTGCGATTTCCTCTCCAACAGCTATAATGCGACCAGTTTGATACTCACAGAACAAAGTTATGGCAAAAAAGCAAATTAATCCTGACAAAGTAATGGCAGAAGCTACGGTCGAATCCAATCGGCAGATCGGCTACGATTTTTATAAACTCACGATCACCTTCGAAGGACCGCCCGCTAAAACTTTCGCAAACACCCAGCCGGGCCAGTTTGTCGAGCTCGACCTTTCTACCGCCAGCACACCATCGACAGAAAACACACCTGAAAAACTTCGCAATGGTTCCGAGAGGCTGGTCCTACTTCGCAGGCCCTTTAGTTTTTGTGACCTGACCTGCGAGAGTGACAAAACATCAGCTGAAATTCTTTACCGCGTTATCGGCCCGGGGACATTGCGAATGAGTAACCTCTCAGCCGGCGATTATCTTAGCGTGATCGGGCCTTTGGGCATAGGCTTTAGCGTGCCGGCAGGTAAAAAGACAGCGGTCCTGGTAACAGGCGGAATGGGTGCCGGGCCAATGGAGCATTTAGCCAAAGTTCTTGCCCAAAAGCACAACGATATTAAAGTCACTGCCTTTGCCGGCGCTAAGAGCAGGGACCAACTGCCCTTCGAGAATGTTTCACAATCGCTGCGGGAGTTTACCCGCTATGGCACAGAATCCTTTATCGCTACAGATGACGGCTCGGCAGGGGAGAAGGGTTTTGTCACCGATTGCATGGCCGATTGGCTCGATAAGAATTCTCTTCCAACTGAAGAAATGATCATTTACAGTTGCGGCCCAGAGCCGATGCTCGCTAAAGTCAGTCAAATAGCGGGCCAACATAATATAGATTGCCAGGTCTCTATGGAGCGGATGATGGCGTGCGGTATTGGGCTATGTCAAGGCTGCGCCGTTGAATGCAGAGCAGCCGACTCGACAGAGACTGTTTATAAAATGTGCTGCAAAGAAGGGCCGGTCTTTGATAGTAAAGAAGTGGTTTTTAGCTGATAGGTTTTTATGGCAGATAACGTTGACATTACGGTTGATTTTGCGGGTATCAAACTGAGTAATCCTGTTTTTACCGCTTCGGGGACATGCGGCTACGCTGACGAACTCGGCGATTTTATGGACATCAATTGCTTAGGCGGCTTCGTCACAAAATCCATCACCGTGGCCCCGCGAAAAGGCAACCCCGTGCCAAGGATCGTTGAGACAGATGCCGGGATGCTTAACGCGATAGGCCTTGCCAATATAGGCCTGGAAAAATTCATCGAAGAGAAACTGCCGATACTGGAAAAAATGTCCGCGGCGGTTTTCGTAAACGTCGCAGGCCAAACGATCGACGATTATGTAGCTGTCACCGAAAGGCTCGCTGGTGAAAAAGCTATTGCGGGCCTGGAACTGAATATCAGCTGCCCCAATGTCAAGAAAGGCGGCATAAGTTTCGGCACCGATCCCGAACAGGTAACCAAAATCACCTCAGCGGTAAAAAGTAAAGCAGGCGATAAGGTTCTAATGGTAAAACTGTCACCAGCGGTTACAGATATCACCGCAACCGCCCAGGCCGCCGTCGATGGCGGAGCCGATGCACTTAGCCTGATAAATACTTTTACCGCAATGGCCATCGACATCGAAACCGCCAAACCGGTCCTGGCCAACAGAACAGGCGGCCTCTCAGGCCCCGCAATAAAACCCATAGCCCTCTACCTTGTCAATAAGGTCTACAACGAAGTAACCAAAGATGCCAACATCCCCATCCTCGGTTTAGGCGGAATAAGAAACGCATCAGACGCCATCGAATTCCTCATAGCGGGAGCCTCAGCGGTAGCGACAGGAACAGCCAACTTCATCGAACCAAACTGCGCAGAAAAAATCGTAGCTGGCATAAAAAAATACTGCGAACGCAAAAACATCAAGAGCATAAAACAACTCACCGGCTCACTTGGAGTGTCATAATGTACAAACCGAGGCTGTACTTATTAGCATTTACTTTAATTATTTCAATTGTATCCTCTCAGTCATTTGCCGTTTCGACCAAATCAGGATATGGTGACACACCACAAAACTATTGGGCGCCAAAAAACCCACCAAGAGCACACTATAAGATTGAATGCTCAATCAACCTTTCCAAAGGAAGCATTGAAGGAATTGAAAGAATTCGTTTCAACAACTCGGCATCCAAACCTATCTATAGGCTGAAAATAAATTGGATATCACTTGGCAATATGCAGATCAAAAGTAATGGAAAAGCCGTCAAGATATTGTCTGAAACCAAGGCGGGCACCAATTTGCCAGTACTCGTTGAACTTAACAAGCCAGTTTACCCTGGTGAAAACGTTGAACTCGATATAAGCTTCGCTGCAACAGTAGCGGAGTATGCGGGAATAGAAGAAGTCAAGTTGACTTCCTGGTATCCTTGTTTGGACTGGGGGTTTGAAACACACGACGACTATGACGTCAAAATTGATAAGACCTCAGAATATCTATTAGCTACCAGCGGAACCTTGGCGAGCAAAAGCGGGTATTTTCATGCCGAAAACGTAAGGAGTTTCGGTTTATTTTTGGGCAAAGACTACAAAGTCATCGAGGCAAAGGCAAAAGACGTACTGGTTCAGGTTGTTTACAAAACTCAAGCCGAAGAATGTGCTCAACTGGTGCTTGAGACGGCGGTAGAAACGATCAACTTCTACCGGGAACGTTTTGGCCTTTACCCATATCGAAGTTTGGTTATTATTCCGGGAGGTATGACACATCCAGCCGGCGGATATCCGGTAGCTACAAGCATGGTGGGAATTCATGCCATGGAACAGTTTGATTCCAAGCCCAAGACTTTCTGGCAGTGGATAACAGCCCATGAGATCGGGCATCAATATTGGGGTGAGTATGTATTAAGTAAAGATATTTCAGATTCTTTCAACTGGTTAATGATAGGCTTAGGGATTTATACTGATAGAGAACTCACCAGAGCTCATGGGATCAATTCCCAAATACATCGAAGTGGTTTTGTACAAACATATATCAAGGGAGTAAGAAAAGGTTTTGATACCACGATAAACATAACTCCTGAGCAACGCTCCAGGATTAAATTCGATTTCAACAATATTGTTAAGCACGGCAAAAGTTACAGCGTTATTAGTGCCTTGGATTGTGTCTTGGGCGAAAAGGTGTTTGATACTATTTACCGACGTTGCTTAAAAGAATTTGCCGGCCGAAGATTGGGCGTTTCTGATTTCCAAACCATTTGTGAAGAAGAAAGTGACCAGGACCTTGGGTGGTTTTTTGAGCAATGGGTAAATTCTAACAAGTACTTATCATACGAGATATCTTCGAAAAAATCTGAAAAGAAAGGTGGTTTGTATATTTCTGACATAGAGGTTAACTGTCTCGGCGACCTGAAAATGCCTGTGCCGGTGACTGCCTATTTTGAGGATGGTTCTTCTCAGACCAAATTTACAGATCGGGCCCTACAAAACAATATTCTAAGATTTGAGAGCAAAACAGCACTCAAAGATGCGGTTCTGGACGCCAATGGTAAGCTCGCATTGGTTGTTCCGCCGCCGGCACCTGACGAAGCCCAGCTTACGAGTATGGTTAAAGAACTTCCCTGGACAGGTGCAGGTAGTAACGCTTTAGAAGTATTTAAGAAAGTTAAACAAGGAAAAATGACCGATCCAGGGGCATGGTTCAAACTAGGCCTAACACTCTATGATGGCAAATATTATCCGCAAGCGATAAAAGCTTTTCGTAATACACAACAATTATCTGAAAAAAATTCAAATGACTATTTGGTTTCTTTAGTCTGGCAGGGCCATATCTCCGATTTGCTTGGACAGCGAAACCAAGCCCTGAATTATTATGAACAAGTTCTAAAACAGGACAATAATTTTGGCATGCAGCATTCACAGTATCAAATGAGGATTAATAGAGATTGGGTTAAAGAGAGGATAAACAAGCCGTTCGAGCGTTGATATATTTAAAGTTATTTGTGTATTGGCAGTGGCGATGTTTATTTCAACTTTTCCAACTTCTGCACTTTCGATAATGCAGAAATACTGAAGATCAACGGATACAATTCTTCGTAGTACCATAGCTTCGCAAAATATAAACCGATAGGGGCAGCGGCAAGCTGTGTATCACTGTTTGTTTTTTCTATCAGCCACTTAGCCCCCTTTTGCATCTGTTCAATATCCGACCCGCCTATCGACGCAAGAGCATCGACCGCCAAAGCAGTCTCTTCGATCGAACCCCAACTGCCGTCACTATTTTGAACCGAGATAAGCCAGTCAGCCGCCCTTGATATCATCGTATTATCTTTACGATCGAGCTGTGATAGAGCAATGATAACCCTGGCCGTTCCATAGATAGGGTTTTCCTTTTTTTCATCGTACTGATTACCGAACCATAAAGGTATCCAATAGCCTCGCCGGTTCTGCGTTCGCTTAAGATAATCGACCGCTCGGACAATAGCTCTATCGAGTCCGCGTATTGTTACTCTATCTCGCCACACATCCATCGCCGCAATCGCGTGAGCGGTAATATCGGGACTGCTGCGGTCGAAGTCCAGCCAATTCCACCCCTTACAAAATGTCGGCACACCGCCGTCACTATTCTGCAAATCCATCAGCCATTTAATACCAGCGGTGACACTACCAAGCACTTCATCATCGATCAGCCCCAGGTTACTAAGAGCTATCAATGCGCCAGCCGTATCGTCGGCGTCGGGCACCGCGCCCGGTGAATCCGACCACCCCCAGCCGCCCGGCTCCGCATGGGTATACGGATGTTCCTTTTTATACTGCTGACCGACAAGCCAATCCCGTAAACGCCTGCGATCATCTTCTGAAAGAACACTTTCAATGTCACTACCAGCCGCCAAAGCGTTTATCGAAAGCGTAGTAACCCACGTAGCCAGATCGGTATCGATCGCCCAGCTGCCGTCCTCTCGAACAGAATCCAACAGAAAATCCACACCCCTTGTAACAACCTCGCTTCCCTTCTTATCACCCGCCGCCAAGGACATAACAACGAAGCTGGTTAGCGGTATAGCCTCAAGAAATCCGCCATTAGCAGGCTGAATATCCTCAAGAATTTTACTTACCTTCTTCAAACTTAATTTCCTGATAAGCCGAACAAGCGGATTCAAAGGCTTACGATAATAAAAAATTAACTGACCGATCGCGATCAAAGCAGGCAGCGCATAACTAACTACCGGCAGACGCACCCATTTATAAAACCGATGCGGCACAACCGCTAACTCAAAAGGCAAAGCCTTAACCAACTTCCACACATCGCCATCGCCTAATCT